>JBFMDD010000165.1:0-5509 GCA_040754115.1 bacterium | reverse complement strand
CAAAAAATAAGGCTTAATAAACTCTTTTTAAAGAAATTCATTAACTTCTCCTTTCTGGAATTTATCACCTTGTATTAAGGTATACCACAAGAATTAAAAAATGTCAAGATAAAAAAATTATTTTTTTTGTAATTTGATGTCAACTAATCGGTGAATTGGTATCAGGTCTAATTTTAGAACCATTGGGATCGGACAGTGAATGTTGAATGTAAAAGGAACTGCTTTCTATATTCAAGGTCTGCCCCCTATGCTTATAAAGTTTACTATATAGTCCTCCGAGCTTTAAGAGTTCATGATGCGTACCTAACTCAGTTATCTTACCCTTATCTAGCACTGCAATCTTATCTGCATTGATAACCGTAGATAGGCGGTGAGCGATGACAATGGTTGTTTGGTGCTTCATAATCTCAGCCAATGAAGCCTGAATTAGTGTTTCTGATTCAGAATCTAAAGATGAAGTAGCCTCATCTAATATTAATATTTTGGGTTTCCGAACGATAGCCCTGGCAATAGCTATTCGTTGTCGCTGTCCACCCGAGAGTTTTACCCCATGCTCACCTATTTGGGTATCATAACCATGAGGAAGGTGAGTGATAAACTCATGTGCATTAGCCGCCTTAGCGGCTTCAACTATCTCATCAAAAGTGGCTTCAATTTTGCCGTAAGCAATGTTTTCCATCACTGTCCCATTAAATAAAATAATCTCTTGAGGGACTACCCCTATTTGTCGTCTAAGACTTTGCGTTTTAACAAATTTAATATCATATCCATCTATCATTACCTTACCAGAATTAGGGTCATAAAGTCTTGGTATGAGATTAACAATTGTAGTTTTCCCATTTCCAGAAGGACCTACAATAGCCAATACCTCACCCGGATTGACTTGTAAATCAATTCCATCTAATACTAATTCATCTTCATAACTAAAAGAGACATTTTCAAATTCTACCTTACCAGTAATAGTAGGTAATTCGTTTGCTTGAGCATGTTCTGCAACTTTAATTTCTGTATCTATAACTTCAAATATTCGTTGACTGGCAGCTATTGCCCGTTGGATTACAAGGTTTATATGAGTCAATCTTCTAATAGGAGGAGACATAGCAGCTAAATAAAGCCCAAAGGCAATTAAATCCTCTACGCTCAAAGTCCCTTTTAGCACCTGATATGCACCAAACCAGACAACCACAATAGTACCGCCAGTACTAAAAAGGTGCACCAATGGAGTGGATGCGGCAATAATTCTTATCCCTTTTAGAAACGCCTTAAAATATCTCTTATTTATCTCATTAAACTTCTCTCGTTCATAAGGCTCCATAGCAAATACCTTTACTACATAAATACCAGAAATGACCTCTTGCAATGTAGCGGTTACATTAGCTATTTCACTTTGAATTTTAAGGGTTATCTTCTTCATCTTTAGACCTAATATAAAAATAGAAAGAGCAATAAAAGGTGCTACAAAGAGGGATAAAATAGCCAACTGCCAATTAAGATAAAACGCAATACAAATTGCTCCTACTAAAACTAACGGTTCTTTGATTATGTCGACTACACCAGAAATAATGAAATTTTCTAATAATGAAACATCATTGATAATTCGAGACATTATTTGGCCGGTCTGTCTATCTTTGTAGAATTTTAAAGAAAGAAAGGTAAGGTGTTTAAATATCTCATTGCGAAAGGAATAAATCACCTTCTGCCCAACATAACTCATCAGGAAGTTCTGTCCATATTGAGATAAAACCCATATAAAAATAGTAACAAGAGCTGATAATATAGTAAGGTTTAATTGTAGGATATTATGTTTGGATATAGCATTAGCTAAGACAACTTTGATAAACCATGGTAAGGCTAAGGTAGTAACTGCAACAAGAACCATACAAATTAATGCTAAAAGCAAGCGCCATCTGTAGGGAATGATATATTTAATTAAGCGTTTATATAAAGACATCTCTTCATTTACTCCTTATTCACATGTCTCTGATGTACCCGGGTTGTCATAATTCATAAAAATACTCCACAAATTTAAGTCTAACAAAATCAAGTTATCAACAGACTTATCCACATTATCCACAGATTTTATGTTCATTATTACCTATTTTCAATGTAAGAAAAATTGGCTATTTTTAGAAATAAGCTGGATATATTAGATAATAATGCAAGCCTATTCCCCTTTAAATCTTTATCCTCTACCATTACCATAACTTCATCAAAGAACTCATCAATAGGTTGACGAAATTGAATTAAAGTAGTTAAGTATTCTGAATATTCCTTTTTTATCAGATGAGTATGTAATTCCTCTTTAATTATTCGATAGATAGTATAAAGTTTTTTCTCAGACTCTTCTACTAATAACTTTTCATTGATAACTGGTAACTGATAACTGGTAACTGGCTTTAGGATATTCATTACTCGTTTAAAGGCAATAATTAGTGGTTCAAATTCTGCGGTTCTTGAAATTTTTGATAAAGCCAGAGCCTTTTGTAATGCATCCTCAATATCATCTACCCCTATTTCTAAAAGTGCCTGTGCCTGGCTTGTATTTACTATTCCTGAGTGTGAAAATGCCCCACTTTGGATGCCATTTATTAATATGTTTTGCAATCTTTGATTTAAAAAGTTTAATACCTCCTCTGTAACTATTTTCCTATCTCGTTTTACCTTTTTATCTAATAAAATTAATGAATAGTCAACCAATTCCTGTAAAGATAATGGTGGGATAGGAGGTGTTGAGGGAACTTTAAAAAAGTTGGCAGATAAAATATTAATTATCCCTTGAGCTTGCCTGCGGAGTGCATAAGGGTCTTGCGAACCTGTAGGGATTAAACCAACACTAAAACAGCTTACTATTGAGTCAATTTTATCTGATAGGCTGACTATACTCCCAAGTAAAGTCTGCGGTAAAACCCCATCTGAAGAGGTTGGCAAGTAATGTTCACAAATAGCCTTAGCCACATCTTCACCTTCACCAGAGGCTAATGCATAGTAATATCCCATTATTCCTTGCAGTTTGGGGAATTCACCTACCATTTCGGTTGATAAGTCTGCTTTACAGAGTAGTGCTGCCCGAGCTGCCTTATTGGTAAGTTCTGGGGCTATTTTTTGCGAAATAAAATCAGCTAACTTTACTAATCGTTGTGTCTTTTCATATACCGTGCCTACATCTTCTTGCCAAATTCTTTCTTTTTCTTCCTCTACCCTTGATTCTAATGAAATCTTTTTATCTTGATTAAAAAAGAAAGAGGCATCAGCTAATCTTGCAGCAAGTACACGCTCATTCCCTTCACGGATTATACTGATTGCATTATTACTGACTATCTCTGGATTAGTATTTGCTATTACTAAAAAATTGGGCAAAAAGTTATTCTCTTTATCTACAATATGAAAGTATCGTTGATGTTCACGCATAGCGGCAACTAATACCTCATGTGGCAAACCCAAATATTCCTTATTAAAATTCCCAAATATCAAAGCAGGATACTCTACTAAATAGACTACCTCATCTAATAACTCATCAAGCTGTGGAGCAATACAATTCTGATTTTCACAATATGATTTTATCTCATCCAAAATCATCTTTCGCCTTTTGACCTGGTCTACTATTACAAAATTTTCTCTTAGTTTTTCCTCATATTCTGAAGGGTAGTTAATTTTAATAGCCTGTTTGGATAAAAACCGATGTCCATAAGAAAGATTATCTGAGTTTATTCCAGCAAACTCAAATTCTATTTTTGTCCCACCTAAAAGTGCTAATATCCATCTTACAGGTCTTGCAAAGTAAAGAGTTTTATCCTTCCAATACATTGATTTAGGGAAGGAGATAGATTTAATAATTTTAGGCAGGATACATGCTAATACATCTTTAGTTTCTTTACCCTGTAATGTTTTATGAGCACAGATGTAGATGCCTTTGGATGTCTCTTTAAACCTCAACTCCTCTACCTTTACCATTTGACTTTTGGCAAATCCAATCGCTGCTTTAGTAGGATTTCCTTGGGCATCAAAAGATACATTTTTAGGAGGGCCAACTACTTCAGTAACCCAATCCTTTTGCCTTAGAGCTACTTCTTTTACATAAAGTACTAATCTTCGTGGTGTCCCATAAGTAAAAATATCCTTATGTTCTATCCTCTCTTCTGTAAGGGAGTCATTAGCTAAGTTCTTTAACTGTTCTAAAGCAGGCGGAATATATCCTGCAGGTATTTCCTCTGTGCCTATTTCTAACAACAAGTCTTTATTCATTTAGTTTTCCTCTTTAGATAGGTATTGAAGTCTCTCGGATAAATTTGAGTGTTGATTTTATTGGCCCTTCCTAACAGACAATCCTTTCTTTACCCCCCCACTGAAAGGAGCAAGGACCAAGGACCAAGGTTCAAGGAGCAAGGAAAAACCTTTCATCCTCGCTCCTTGTTCCTTGAACCTTATTTTTATCCGAGAACCTTCAGGTATTATCCCCTTACTCCTTCCATATTCATCTTCTCTACTCCAATAATGTTACCACAAAAATAACACATTGTCAAGATTTTTTGAAGATTCGTCCAATTTACCACCGTAAGGAAGCACGAGTTAAAGCACATGTAATGATTTGTGTATTGGCATATCTTTTAGAGAAGGTATTTGAGAAGAGACTAATACAGGTAAAGATAGACTTAAGTGCAAGATGTGCTATGTCAGATATAAGGCGTATCAAAGCAATTGAGGATAGAATTGAAGGATACCGAATAATTCGGATTCCCGTAGCAAATGAACAAGAAATGGCTATTCTAAAGGCAGTAGGAGTTGAACATCTACCCAAAGTCCTGAAGGTAAGATCTATCAACTCATAACTCTTTGAAAATCAATAAGATATATAAGATGTAGTGACAACTCCAAAAACTAACTTGTTGAGTACCTGTGTGTTATGAAATTAGCTGTGGAAAACGGGCTAAGTGTCTGGGTTACATAGACTACCAGACACATAGACACCCTTTACGCAAAATTGATATTGGAGTGACAGCACTTGTGCTGTCACTGACACCACAAGTGGTGTCACTCCTCATTTCCCTAATGTTAACTGATTGCTGATACCTGAATAGCTGAACGCTTACAAAATAGTATAATACTCAATGGAATAAATATCTTCAATGGGTTAAAATACATCACAGTGCGAATGATAAGTAGTATAAAATTATAGGTATCGCGATTGGTAAGAGTTCAGGTGGTGTAACAAAAGGAGATGTGGAGAGTAAGGAGATAGGGGGGTATTAATAATGGAATATTGGAATTATGGAATACTGGAATGTTGTGGGATACCATTACTCCATCATTCCACCACTCCATCATTCCATCATTTCATAATCTCCATATCGCCCTTATCTCCTTATCCCCTTTCTGGTATAATATTATTTATTAGATATTAGTAAATATAAAAAATATTATAAAAGTTCTTTACCAGAGAGCCTCAAGAAGGTATAGTTAAATATGTAAAAATAACCTTTAAGGAGGTGTCTAACATGGTAAAGAGCAAAAA
>JBFMDD010000164.1:0-2649 GCA_040754115.1 bacterium | reverse complement strand
CAAACAACTTACAAATATATTTCTCGCTCTCATATCTACTACCCCAAACATAAGGTCTTTGAATCGGAGGTAAAAACCATCCATTTACATTCCCATTAATATTATTTACTGCTTCTTTCACCGAAATGCTTTGATATGACATATTAAGCCTCCTTTATGCATACTTATTGGCGAAATTGTGCATAACGTTCCCAGCATAAAAGAAGTTTTTGCTTCGCAAAAATTTGGGTGAGTGCCGTAGGCACGAACCTTTTATGCTGTGTTATATGAAGTGGCGGGCAGATTTCAATCATATTCATAAAAGTTCTACCTCTTTTAAAAATTCTTTCCAATCGTCTTTTGTCCATTTGAGTTCACGAATAGATAGTAGATATCTTTCCTCTCTAACTACACCTAAATATTCCAGTATTTCACCTTCAGTTTTCAGAAGCCTGCGAGATGTTTTAAAATAACCGCAGATAATTCCTTTTAAGTCTGTTTGTATCTCTCCACATTTGTAATCCTTGATTCTTTTTCTCATCTCACCAAGGTAATCTTTGAAAAGACTATCATCATGAGGGATTTTTTCTTCAGCAAAGTCAAGAAGTCTTGAAAATCCGCAGACTTCAATGAAAAATTGCAAAATTGTGGGTTGAGGGACAGAACATTTTACCGTAATACCATAGTCATAACCTATATCTGCTTCAGCCCAAACACCAGCTAAAGTTGGAGATGACTTTATACTCACATTCTTTTTGGCATTCATGATGTCATTTCTATATTTCTCGATTTGTCTAGATATCTCCCAATCCAACTCAATTTTTATTCGGGGGAAATTATCTTCAAGAAATTTCTTGGTCATAATCTCTCCCAATTTTCCAACGAATTGATCTACAAGAATGGACTCAAATGTTCTTCTTCTTTCTCTAAATCCCTTTGCAGATACAGTTGCTCTTGTTCCACCCGCAAACATCTGATAAGTAATTTCGATACAAAATATTAGTAGCCTTATAATATCTTCATCGTCTAATCTTACGATAACTGTATTTGGCAATAGTTTGTTCTTAATCCAATCTAAAGCTCTATCCTCATCAAGAAACATCTTATTTTCCAGCTGGCGAATTACATCGAAGTCATTACTCCTACATGCAGAGAGCAATAACTCACTAAGTTCTTCATCATCAAAAGATATACCATAATTTTCTTGGATCATCCTTCTCTGACTTTGGATATACTCTAAAAGTTTTTCTTTAAACTTAGCTGCACTATTAAGTTCTCCTTTTAGAATTCTCTGCATATTATTCACCTCTTTTTAACACGACCAAATGTTCCGTTTTTATCCTACTATCTTTCTCACCAGACGCAGGGTTAATATTTGATTCAAACATTACCCGAGATACAATCTTATCAATAAATGTAACCTCATGCTTCCAGCCAGATTCTTTTAGATGTTCTATTATTATGTCATCAATAGGAATAGATGTAGTTCTTATCTTTGCTGGACCAACAAAAATACACATATAATCTGTAACATTTTCTCCTAAAGCGGTAAAGGCATTTAAAATGTCATGGAAATATCTATCGTATAATGTCCTAAGATGTTCTTCTTTTATTTTCTCTCTAAACTCATAATATTTTTCTGACTGAATTTTTATTTTGTTTACAGGTCTATATGGTATCTCTTTTTTACTTAATTCCTTAATATAAGATTCCTCGTAACCCAGCCAAAACAATTCTAATTTAGTTGACCTTATATATTCCTGAGCTTGTAAATAAGGGGGTGATGTTATAAGGATGTTTACATTGTTTTCTAATTTTGTTTCTAATGTGTCTATTCCTGATTTGATTTTATATTCAACTTGTTTAGGATTTAAGCGATTATATTCCCAAACCTTCTTTAAAAGTCTGCTTATCTCTTTCTCAAGCATACTGTAAAATTGAAATTTCCAGTTCTTTCTCAAAAGTTCTTCTATCTTCTTTCTCGAATACTTTGATTTATATAGTTTATGGACCTTTTCGTCACCATAAGAAAAATATCTTGTTACATTGATTAAAGGTATTAAAAGCACATATTTACTATTATCTGTCAATGAATGAGCAAAGCCCCAGGTCTTTGAAAGAATAGGGATAAAATCTTCAGGAAACCAATAATTTAAATTAGACCATTTAGGGACAAACTCTTCTTGAGAGTTTTTAACTTCTTTCATTAACTCCAGAAGATTTACTTTCGGGTTTTTCATAATAGCGGTATCGTGAATTATGTTTATTATTGGATTTAAATCCCATAATTCGTAGTCATATCCGTACACTTTTGATACTACGCCCACAGTACCATAACCAGCAAAAGGGTCGAATATTTTCATACCTGATTTAGCATATTTTTTTAATACATATGCAACCACTTGGGGAATGAACTTTGCAGGATATTTATAAATGGCAAATGTCCCGTATGTTGTTGATGGGATTTCAGGAATTGTGTTTCTAAAAAGTATAGGAACTTTATTGGATGAATTATCTGTAAGGGTATTTCCTTCTTGTGGTTTTTCGGGTTGTTCCTCAGCCCATAGTTTCAATTGTTTTTGTTCTTTCCATTCCATAGTCATCATATTTCACCTTATTTTCTATGCCCGCCATTTCATATAACTCAAAAAATTCATAGTAAAATTCATA
>JBFMDD010000163.1:0-5622 GCA_040754115.1 bacterium | reverse complement strand
TAGAAATTAGGTTTTCACTTCTTTCCCCAATTTCTAATTTCATATCCATTTTTTAACCGCAAGCTTTCACGCTAAAGTGAACCGTCTCTAAAATCGCAATTTGTAACGGTGTTGAGTATAAATTAAAAATACTCACCCAAGGTATCTTCTTCCTCCCATTGTTTTATCTTTTTCTTTACCTGACGGCGTTTTATAATATAAACAAGAAGACATAACAAAGGAAATATAAGCCAGAGTAGATAACTGTTGGTAATTACAGAAATCCAATTATATCTTTTCGTCATAGATTTATGCCATGCAACTTCTAACTCGAATAAATCTACCCCTAATGATTTTTTAAAGGCTAAATTAAGATTGGTTCCTTGGGCTAACTCTTTAATTAATTTAATAACCTTATCTCGACCATACGCAGACATCATAAATAGGAGGACATCAAAACTTTGTGCATAGGCTAATTGTGCCCCCGCCTCATCCTGAGGAAAGGTGTAAATAAGGCTTGATAGAGGGAGTAATTTCTTAGTAAGATACGCCTCTCCTATCTTCATATTGTTTGCCAATTGCCATTCTTTAGCCTCGTATATAGCCAGCCCTTCATTTAACCATCTTGGCAAATGACCTCTTTCAAATACTGCTCCTAAAACAATATGAGTAAATTCATGCCTGATTACCTTTTCAAGTGTAATTCTCAGGTTACTTCGAGGTGATTGAATGAGAATAACATTCCCTCTTCCCACATACGCCTGTGCGACAACCCATTCTTCTATTCCTCTATTTCCTGTCTTAAATTTTTTACGAGATGGAAAGATAAAAATAGAAGTTGGTTTTTCTGGAGTAAATCCAATATCCTCAGTAATTATAGAATAGGACTCCTCTGCTATTTGAATGGCTCGATATGCAACCTTTTTATCAGGTTCTTTAAAATGTACCACAAAATGTTGACTTTGTATATCTTGCCAACTATCTGCCCAGAGATTGAAAGAACAAAATACAAAACATCCGATGATAATTATTTTTAAATATTTCATCTTTATAAAATGAGCTACGAAATGATGACCAAGAAGTATTTTCTTACCATCTATCTTTAATTCTATCTTTGGCGCATCCTTAATAGATCTATCTCCCATTATTTTTCCTTCTTTTAAAAAGTAATTTCGATAAAATCATATTTAATAGAATTGACTCCATCACAAAATTTGATATTTGCAGTAGAAGAGACTGGTTGAAGTGTACTATTAAGCCATGTATGAAGGTATGTCTTTAGATAGATTCTATACCGATGTCCAGTAGTAAGGATATATCCTGCCTGAAAATCAAATTCTCCTGTTAAATCCCCTGCGGATGGTTTACCCCATGTCCAATTATTACTTGGTGGAATTATATAAGAGGGCATGGTGGCTGAAGTAGTCAAATCAACTACTTCAAGCGATAATCTAACCTCAGCACCAGCAGACAAGTCAGTAAAATATTGACCATTGTAATTACCCTTTATTCTAATAATCGCCGGGTAACTCCTAACAGTATCACCTGTTAACTTAATCTCAACACCTAAATTCCCATAAGCATATACATCTCCTACACCATCTCCTGGTACACCAATACCTATAAAAATAGACTTAGTATCTCTATTCACCTGCGCATATTCATAAGTATTAGCTCCATCTCCGGTATGCCATATCATAGATTCACTATAGTTTGATTGTATCAATTGTCTTGTAGTTTTGGGTTTGTATTTAATTTCTAACTCATGAAATAGTAATTCTGGCTGAGAAATGGGTTTTTCAGACTCAATAGGTTTATCTTCTTCTACGAAAGATAGTACCGGTGGATGTGAAACCGACTTAGACAGAGTTGAATCTACTGCTATCCACTGTACCTCTGATTGTAAAACTGGGTTGTTTTTATGGTCATAAAGACTTATCGTAAATCCAGTTTTGCTATTGTTATCTGAAGAAACACTAATAGCTTTTCCATCTTTTTGTGCAGTAGCTACTATGATTGGAGGTTTAGAAAATGGAGTATCGAAATTGACAAACTGCCCATTATCATATTCACCTGCATGTGCCTGAATATTACTATTTGAATAAGGAACAACTGCAATCCAATGTACAATAGTGTCCTTTTCTGGTGCAGAACGATTATACAGTTTAATATTAAATCCTGTTTTTTTTACCTTGTATGCATGTGAATTAATAACGAATTGACCTTTTCTTGCAGAGGCTATGACAATAGGTGGTTTAGAGAAAGACTGTGCAAAGCTGATATATTCCCCATTGTTATAAGTACCAAATCCAGCTTGAATATCTTCACTACGCCCAGCTTCTACAGAAATCCATTGTACCCAGGCATCAGACATGTTATTGCCTTCATAATCCCTTATAGATAGTTTAAACCTCTTCTTTTTATGAGAGAGAGGAGCTACTCGTAATGGAATACCTTTTTTAATAGCTGAAGTAACAATAACTGGGGATTTAGAAAATGGCTGTTCAAAATCAATATATTCTCTATCATCGTACATTCCTCCTCCTGATTGGATTTCTACAGCAGAGGATACCCCTTCTAATAAAAGTAAAAAGATAGATAACCCCAATAATACTTTAAATATTTTATTCATCCAATCCTCCTTACTCACTTACTCAGCAAAGTTAAATTTGTTCTAATTTATACTGGACACTGTCATTAACTGAGTTATTTATGGACGGTTCATTTTCATCGTTTTTCCTGTAATTTGTTTTGGAAATTAGAAATTAGGTCTTTACTTCTTTCTCTAATTTTTAATTTCATATCCATTTTTAACCGCGAGTTTTCACGCTAAAGTGAACCGTTTCTAAAATCGCAATTTTGTAACGGTGTTGAGTATAACTTTGATTATACCAGATATATCCTTTTCATGTCAAGATATTTTAACAATTCAACATCCGAAGATGTTTTTTATTGACAAAAACGAAGAGATAGGATAAAATTAAGTTCAGTGGAGGTTAAAATGTCTTTGGAATTAGCCATAGAAGGCGGAACTCCGGTTAGAGAAAAATTTTTACCTTTTTGTCAACCTAATATTTCTAAAGAAGAGATAGATGAAGTTGTGGATACATTAAATTCAGATTGGATTACTACTGGTCCAAAGACTAAGGAATTTGAGAAAAGGTTTGCCCAATATGTAGGGGCAAAATATGCCCTGGCAGTCAGCTCGGCTACTGCGGGTATGCACCTGTCACTCATTGCTTCAGGAATTGGTAAAGGAGATGAGGTAATTACTACCCCTTATACCTTTGCGGCGACTGCCAATGTGATTATCCATTCGCAAGCAAAACCTGTATTTGTAGATATAAACAAAGATACATTTAATATCGAGCCAGCAAAGATTGAAGAGGCTATTACACATAAGACAAAGGCTATCATCCCGGTTCATTTTGCAGGGCAATCATGCCAGATGGATGAAATCCTACAGATAGCTAAAAGAAATAAATTGGTGGTTATCGAAGATGCCGCTCATGCAGTCTCTTCAGAATATAAAGGCAAAAAGATTGGCAGTATCGGGGATGTGACTGCCTTTAGTTTCTATGCTACTAAAAATTTGACTACTGGTGAAGGTGGAATGGTGACGACCAATGATGATGAATTAGCTGATAAAATAGCTGTTTTGAGTCTGCATGGTATCAGTAAGGACGCCTGGAAACGATATGGGGCACAAGGCTCCTGGTATTATGAAATCCTGTATCCTGGATTTAAATACAATATGACTGATATTCAGGCATCAATTGGATTACATCAATTGGCAAAAATTGAGGAGTTCCTCAAAATAAGACTTGAATATGTTAAAATGTATCAACAGGCTTTTAAAGAATTACCCCAGATAATCACACCTCAAAATGTTATCCCCGGACGACATGTCTGGCATCTATATTGTATTTTAATAAATCTTATAACGATTAATCGTGATAAATTTATTGAGGCTTTAGCATCAGAGGGAATTGGAACAAGTGTACACTTTATACCAATTCACCTACATCCATTTTATCAAAATACCTTTGGGTTTAAAAAGGGCGATTTCCCAAATGCAGAATGGGTTTATGAAAGAGAGATTTCCCTACCCCTTCATCCTAAACTTACCAAAAAGGATGTAAAGGATGTAATCCTGGCGGTTAAAAAGATAGTCGATAGATACAAATGATATTTCTACTCAATTTGAATTTAGAACCTAATTCCTAAATTACTATAATAGTAAGCGTTCAGGTGTAAGTCCACCTAATAATTGACCTCTGACAATTCGCTAAAGTTTTATAAAATATACCACGAATTGCACGAATTAAACGAATAAACACGAATATTTGTAACCGTTCAGGGTTCAAGGTTCAGGGTTGGGGGTGTGCTCCTGAGTTGATTTGCTTAGCTGTTTGTCAGGATTTGATATTTTTAAAGCATTTAATCTTTATCGGAATGGTTCACTAGGTTCACTATTGTTTGAAAGTTTGCGGTTAGAAAATGGAGTGGAAATTGGAAATTCGAAATTAGAAATTAGGGAGAGAAGGGAAAGCCCAATTTCTAATTTCCAATTTCAATTTTCTGTGAACACTTACAAATAGATATCCGAAATACCTCATAGGAAATTGCCCGAAAATGAACCATCCCTCTTTATCGCTTAGTAACCTTGAACCCTGAACCTGGAACCTTGAACCTGATAAACTGCAAAATTCTTAGCTACCTGAACGGTTACCATTTTCTATAAGAACTTAGTTCACTTCGCTCACAATTGGAATAATAATGGGATATTGGGTTTTTAACATTCTACTGTCGTGTTGACTAAGTTTTGCACCAGTATCGTGTTATAGAGCTCGAAATAGGTTTTAGGTGATGGGTTATGGATTATGGGTAGTAGGTAGTGGGTAGTGGGTAGTGGGTAGTGGGTAGTGGGTAGTGGGTAGTAGGGATATTACCTATTACCCATCACCCACTACCCACCACCCACCACCTATATCTGATTAGGGGTAATAATCTTTGAAAATAGTGCAGAATTTCTTCAACATGACACTACTACCCCATTATTCCACCATTCCATTACTCATTAATGGGATGGAAGAAAAAACAGTGCCTAAAGAGGCTTGTGTTTTCAAAGGTTTGTAGAAATTCCGAGAAGTTAATTAGTCTCCATTCGTATAATTCCTTTAATTCGTGGTAAAGTTTTTATCTTGACAAAAGCAAGATTTGTGGTATAATTTAAAAAGAATGATAAAAGAATACTCTATCGTTCAGAAGTTTGAGGAGTTAGAGAATGAAGAGGACTCTATAACCCCTAAACTCTTAACTCTATGACTTATTGAGGAGGTTTATTATTATGCCTGTTTCATTAATAAAGGAAGAAGAAGCGCATATCTTAAAGCTACTGCCCATACTTTTAAGGCGGGATGACCATTTTAGAAAAGAGGTTTCTATTGTTTTAAGCGAGGCATTGGCTAGTAAGGATGAAATAAACAAGGTGCTTCAAGAAATAAAGCTATCAAGGGAAGAAGCAAATAAAAGATTTGAACAAATCCAGGAAGAAATAAGGCTATCAAGGGAAGAAACAAATAAAAGGTTTGAAGAAGTAGATAAAAGGTTTGAAGCAGTAGATAAAAGGTTTGAAGCAGT
>JBFMDD010000162.1:0-2250 GCA_040754115.1 bacterium | reverse complement strand
ATGAATGTTAAAATAATCACTTATGTCATACCCGTCATCTTTAAGTGGGGAAGGATAAAATGGTAGGAGCCAAATACAGTTTATCCCTAATCCCTCAAGATAATCGAGTTTTTGTATAAGCCCGCGGAAATCACCGATGCCGTCATCTACACTATCAAAAAACGATTTCACGTGAAGTTCGTAAATGATAGCATCCTTATACCATAACGGGTCATCCGGTGAATATTTGTCTTTAATCATAAATTATTTTCCTGTATTAATTAATCTTTTAAGTAATTGAATAACCTCTATATAGTTATGGAAATTGAATCGGGCATAACTCTGGGTGAGACCCACGCGTATCGAATATGCTTTTTCAGGAAGATTTTTAAAAAGGTCTTCATCTGTCCAGTCGTCCCCTATGGCTAATATAAAATCATATTCATTCTTTGATAGAAATTGTATCGCTGCATTACCTTTATTTATACCAGAGTTTCTGAGTTCGATTACTTTACTTCCTCGCAATACCTGAATGTCTATATTAGCTGTAAAGTTAACCAGATAATCAGCGAGTTCTTTTGCGCGTATTGATGCAAGTTCCGGGTCAGACCTTCGATAATGCCATACTATAGAATATTCTTTCTCTTCAATAAAAGAACCAGGGAGCCTGTCCGTATGTATTTCAAGTATCGGTATAATCTGTTTTTTCCAGTCATTTTTAAGTGGTTTAATAGTCTCCCAATCATTATTTATATGTTTTAACCATGCACCATGCTCAGCGATAAAGTTTATATTAAGATTGCCGAACCAGGTTTGAAGCGTATTTTTGGCCCGGCCGCTTATAAGAACCACATCTGTATTTGGAAGTTCGCAAATTTTTTTTAATATCATATTAATTTCTTCATTCGGCACTGCAAGTTCTGGTTTAGATACAATGGGGACAAGCGTTCCGTCATAATCAAGAAAGATTATTCTCTTATTAGAATCAACAAAATTGTTTAATAACCTTTCAGCCAATTTATTACTCAATATTTTAGTAGCAAATTTATTCTGTAATTCTTTAATGTTATTTAATTCTTTTAGAAATTCCTCAGCCCATCGAATAACATCGTATCTTTTAAGCCTGGTTTGCATAATCTTGTTTCGATTTATTTGTTCGTGTTCAGGCATTTCCAGAGCTTGTTTTAAAGCAGCTGCTATATCATTAACGTTATTCGGGTTTATTATTATTGCTTCGCCTAACTCATTAGAAGCGCCTGCCATATCACTCAAGATTAATACACCGGTTTTATCACAAGAAGCAGCGATATATTCTTTAGCGACAAGATTCATTCCGTCTCTAAGAGGAGTAACTAAAGCTACGTCGCTTATTCTGTACAAAGCAACAAGCTGATTAAGCTGTAAATTTTTGTACTGATATAAGATAGGTGTCCATTCAAGAGAACCGAATTTGCCATTAACCTTACCTATTACTTCATCTATCTGATGTTTCATCTGGTCGTAATGAGGAACCCCTATTCGTGAAGGGACAACAACTATTGCAAGAATAATCTTCTTATGCCACTCTGGATATTTTTGTAAAAAGAGTTCAAATCCTTTTAAGCGGTTTATAATCCCTTTCGAATAATCTAATCGGTCGATTGACAAAACAATTTTTACGTCAGGAAAAGTTTTTTTAAGCTCTCTGATCTCTTCTTCAACTTCCTGGCTTTTTGCAGCATTGTAGTATTTATTAAAATCTATGCCCATCGGGAAAGTATCCGCTTTAATTATTCTTTCGTTTGTAATAATCTCTCCCATATTATGCTCATACCCAAGAATGCGTAGAACACAGCGCAGGAAATATTGTGTGTAATCGTATATGTGGAATCCTATCAGGTCGCTTCCTAAAAGACCTTTAATGATATCTGCTGACCATTCCTTTGGAAGCAGGCGGAAAATTTCAAAAGTTGGAAACGGTATATGCAGGAAAAAACCTATTTTAATGTCTGGCATCTTTTCCCTTATAAGTTTTGGGAGAAGCATCAGATGATAATCGTGAATCCAGACTATATCGTCCTCTTTAATTATATCCATTACTGAATCGCAAAAAGTTTCATTAACGCTTTTATAATTATCCCAATATTCTTCTTCATAGACCGCGAAACTTGGGAAATAATGAAAAAGTGGCCAGATGGTTCTATTGCAGAACCCAAGATAGAATTTATCCATCGCCTCTTCAGTAAGAAATATCGGGTAAGCATTATATTTTGAATAAAGTTCGGATTTTAC
>JBFMDD010000161.1:0-19549 GCA_040754115.1 bacterium | reverse complement strand
TGAATTAAGGGAATATGTGG
Organism: bacterium; assembly: GCA_040754115.1. Classification (GTDB taxonomy): domain Bacteria; phylum UBA9089; class CG2-30-40-21; order CG2-30-40-21; family SBAY01; genus JBFMDD01. Next base: position 19,529 of record JBFMDD010000161.1, on the reverse strand, counting down.
TAATGCGCTTTAATGAGACAAATAACCGAATAGATGAAGCAAACAAACGAATAGATGAGACAAATAACCGAATAGATGAATTAAGAGATAGTTTAACTAAAAAAATTGACCACCACTTCTACTGGACAATAGGTTTATTTGCACCTTTAGTGTTATCAGTAATTAGTGGAGTAATTATCATCCTGGTTAGAGGTTTTTAATTAAAAGAAAGATGATGAATAAAATTAAAATCTTATGTAGTAGTATATTTATAGCTGTTTTTATATCTCCTTTTGCACAGGCAACTACTATAACTACCGGTATTTCTGCTACCAGTTCAGTAACCTGGGGGACACAGGGTAGTCCGTATATAATACCTAATCCTATTATAGTAGAAGGTACATTGACTATTGAACCTGGGGTAGAGGTAAGATTTGGACAGAACAGTGGAATGACAATCCAGGGAAATGGAATTTTGATAGCAGAAGGTACCCCAAACAGTACTATCACATTTACCTCCCATCAAGATATTCACACCAAAGGATATTGGAAGGGGATTCAATTTACCTACATTTCAAAAATTTCAAGACTTAAATATTGTCAGATAGAATATGGTGGAGGAGATACAGGAAATATTTCCTGTAATGATTGCACTACTGTACTACCTATTATAGATACATGTACTATCTCTAATAGTTCTACTGATGGAATTTATTCGTATGCTCCTTTTTCCCAAGCAGTATTAAATATACATAATTGTATCATAAGGGATAATAATGGATATCCGGTAAGTGCAAACCTAATGATAGATATGGAAAATAACACATTTATAAATAATGGAGAAGGAGCACAAAAAAATGTAATCCGTATCTTCGGACACATTAACTATGGTATCAGCAAGGATATTACATGGCATAATCAAGGGATACCATATCTGATTACTAATGGGAATTTACTGATTGGGGATATGAATGCCCCTGGGACTTTAACCATTGATGCAGGGGTAACTATAAGAATTGATAAAAATAACTCTATAATCATAGGAAATTTGAATAATTCTGGTTGTTTGCAGGCAAATGGAGCAGAAGGAGCATATATTACATTTACATCTCATCAATTGCATCGTAACCCTGGTGATTGGGGCTATGTAAAATTTGATGAATACAGCCAAAATTCTTATCTTGATTATTGTAATATTGAATATGCAGGTGAGGATTCTGAGGGCGCAAAGTCTGCTGTTTGGTGTACAGGGGTTGCACCTAAGATATCTTATGTAGATATTTCAAAGGTTTATTCTCATGGAATCATGTGTGAGTATGGTAGTAAAATTAGTACCTCAGCGTCACCAACTATTATTTACACTACCATAGTAGCTGGTACAGCTTCATATGAGGTTGATGCCTCTGCTATCTTTTCTCATAATGCATCTCCTTTGATAGGGAGTAGTACTCTAATGAAGAGTAAATATGGAATTTACAATAAAAATACACCATATGTACAACCATATTATTTCCCAACTATTATTAATAGTAATATAATTGGAAATACTGTATATGGAGTTTATAATGAGGAGAGGGAAGTAGGTACGGTTACTGCTACACATAATTGGTGGGGGATTTCTACATCTCCTTATAGTAATACTGCTGGGGGAAATTATGCAAGTGATTTTGTAGATTATTCTGATTGGATTCAGGAGGATAAAGTTGCTCCTGGGGAAATAACACTTGAGATTAAACAGGGCTATGTTGAAGCAGGTACTGTGACTTTATGTTGGTTGCCAAGCGGCGATGATATGGTTGTTGGTACTCCTACCTATTATGTTATCAATTATGCTACTACCTCTATTACAAATGATAATTGGGGTAAGGTGCTTGGAAGTATAACCTTAACACCATCGGCAATTTCAATACAAAATGGGACATATTCTTATCCTGTAAAGGATTTAATACCAAAAACTGAATATTTCTTTTGTATCAAGGCGGTAGATGATGTAGGAAACTGGTCTGAGTTGTCTAATTGTATAGCTACTACTACAGTGGCAACTTTTGCAAAACCAGAGATATACACAAAGATTAATGGTAATGAATTGGTGGGATTAGATATATATAATACTGATTCTCAACAAGTAGGTATCTGGCTATTTTATGGGACAAGAACACCTGTTAGCAGTGAGGATTATATTGAACGAATAGATGTTGGAGTTGTTGATAGTCAGTGTATGAGATACACTACTGTGTCAAATTTAGACAATGGGAAGTTATATTATTTTGCTGCATACGCCTATGACCCTGGTAGCCCGAATGATAAAAATAGATGGAGCTTTAAATCAAATGAGGCTATTGGTAGTCCGACAGTATTGACTTCTGCAACTATTACAGGTTCTTTAAAGGTAATAGTAGAAAAACAAACAACCTATTTAGCCAGAGGGCTTGGTTCTTTTAATGAACCTCTGGAACAAACTCTCATGTATAGCTGGAGTATTATACCAGAGAGTTTAGGGACGATTAATCCTACAGTAGGTACAGAAACAGGTTTTACTGCTTGGACAAAGGCTATGACCGGTAGTTTAACAGTGGTAATAACCGATGGGACTAATACAGTGTCTAATACAATAACTATTACTTTATTAGCTGGTTCTGCAACTACTGTAAAAATAAATACTCCAGAAGGAACAACTACTACTGCAGATGGGACATTAACCTTTACTGGTGAAGGGTGTGATAAATGGGGTAATCAGGTGGTAGAGGGAACAAATTTTTTTTGGGAAGTTAAGCCTGGCTTGTGGAGTATAAACCCATCTTCAGGGGCAACAGTAACTTTAACAGGCACTAAGGCAACTACCGGCACACTAACCCTGAATGCTGATGGAACACAGACTTCTATTAGTGTTACTATTCTACCTACCTCAACTACTAAATTTACCTTTGATAAAATTCCCTCTCCTCAAAAATTAGGTACACTTTTTGATATTACACTAAATTCTGCAGATAAATTTGATAATCCTACTCAAGATGATAAAATTACAGGTACAGTATCCTTATTCATTTCTACCGGAACCGGGACAGAATTAGCTACTATGACAGTAACTTCAGGTGTAGGGACTATAAGTCTTTCTTTAAATATACCTGGTGTCTATACAATCTATGCCCGCGGGACTTTTAATACCTCAATTGTCCTACAAGGGACAAGTAATCCTTTTTTGGTTGAGCCAGGGACACCAACACAATTTATCTTTGATTTACCAGCTACTACAACATATATTTCTGCAGATGGCACTATTACTATTACCGCACATTTAGCCGATGAGAACAAGATTCAAATAGGAACAGCGGGTATAAACTGTATACTATGGGTGAATATTTTGAGTGGTAATGCAGGTACCCTTGGGACTACAAGTATTTTGACTGATGTAAACGGGCAAATTACTACTACTTACCAGGTAGGGACTACATCAGGTAGTCAGGTTGAAATAGTTATTACTACATCTGCCTTTGGAACGATAACAGGAACATCATCTTTAATAATTACCACTGGTGGAACTATTAGTCGATTTGAGTTTGATGAGATAGGTACCCAAGCAGTCGGTATTTCTTTCTGGGGAACGATTACTGCGAAGGATTCTTATGGGAATACAGCAGATTTTGTTGGTACTGCAGCTTTATCTGTGGCTGGTGGGGTAATTATACCAACCGTAACTACTGCCTTTAGTAATGGAATGTGGGCAGGTTCTATTACCATAATTACAGTTATGGAAAATGCCAGCATTACTGCTACACATCTACCTTCTGGTGCCTTTGGTACGAGTAATCCTTTTAATGTTACTCCCGGACCACTTCATCACATAAATATTATTCCTGATTATGCAACTACTACTGTTTCAGGGACTATCTCTTTTACCTGCCAAGGAAAAGATGAATATGAAAATGATATTGAAGGGCTAACTTATACCTGGACATCTCAGTATGGTTCATTTACGCCAGCTCAAGGAACTTCAACAATATTTAAAGCTGGTACTTTAGCTACAATTGGTACTATTTCAGTTGAAAGCGGTACAATTATTGCAGTAGGGACTGTAACCATTCTACCTGGTACATTAACCTTTTTATCTATTATACCGTCACCAGCAACAATGACTGCAGGTTCAACATTGACATTAACTGCAATTGGCTATGATGAATATGGGAATACACGGTCTGTTACCAGTTGTAACTGGGAGACGAATATTGGTACAATTACTTATGCTCCTCCTGGCACTATTGCTTATCTATACGCCACCAAGACAGGTACTGGTATAGCTACTGCTACTTCAAGTGGTATTGCTACTTTGACTACTATTCAAGTTTTTGCAGGGGCTTTACATCATTTTGAAATTGACGAAATCCCTACCCTCAAAGCCGGAGAAAATGTTACTTTTCAAGTACATCCTAAGGATAAATTCAGTAATCAAACCTCCAATGCAAATATGTATCTTGGGAGTTTATATAAAGGGAGTATATCCTGGAGTCCTACATTGTTCCACACTACAAATTTGATTGCTGGAAGTTGGGCTACGGTAGGGACTTATAATATAGTAGCAAGAAATGTAGATGATACAATAAGAGGTACTTCTAATACCTTTTCTGTTACTCCTGCTACTAATACAGCAAGATTTAATATTGACTTAGGCACTACTTCCGTACCAGTTGGTGCTACTACTGCGGTAACTCTGAAGTTAGAAGATGAGTTTGGTAATCCGGTGAAGATTGAAGGGACAACTGCAACATTATCAGTGATTGGGACTGGAACATTGGATATTTCTCTTGGAACTACCAATGCAGAAGGCAAGATAGAGGCTACTTTTACTGCCTCAACTATCTTAGGTACAGAATCAAAAATACAAATAGTATCAGTCTACGGCACAGCTACATCTAACACTATAACTACCACAACATGTCCTTTATCATACATTACTCTTTCTACTGCAACAATTAATTTACAAGTAGCGGGTAGTTGTACAATCATTGCTACCGGATATGATAAATTTGGTTATGAAATTGAAGACTTAATTTTTGAATGGGCTGTTACTATTGGTAGTCTTAGTTCAACCTATGGTACTTCCTCAGATTTTTATGCAGGGACTAATGCGGGTAAAGGTACTTTAACTATTAAATCCGGTGATATAGCTACTGAAACTACAATTAATATTAATTCAGGTCCAATAGACCACTTTACATTCGCAACTATCACTAATCAAATAGTAGATAAAATATTCTACGGGACTATCACTGCACTAGACAAATATGAAAATCTTGTAACAAATTATAGTACAACTACTGGAATATATGATGCTAAATGGAGTTATTGCGGTAGCTCTTCTGTTAAAGATGGGGTTGGAACATATGGTATAACATTAGGAATTGACTCTCAAGGAGAGCTATATCTTATAACTAAAGATTCAAGTGGAAATCGTGGTACAAGTAATAACTTTCTTTTATTAATAGATGATGATAAAGGAGGGACAATAACAGCACAGAGTGGTATCCAGGAAGAAGTAAGATATACCTCAGTAGTTTTACAGTCAGGTGCATTTGCCGGGACCGATTATTATATGATAGTAGATACATCTCCTACCGATGGAACTATTACGCAAGCTAATAGTAAAATTATTGCAAGTACTACTTGTAAATTTGCTACCTGTACAACTATAAGATACACTGTTTTTGATGATACTAAGGCAATGTTATCTCAAAACCTTTCTACAGATACAGTTACTATTACTATTCCATATTATGATGATAGACCGGGCGATGATTATATAGGATATGGTAATTCAGCGATGTATGAGGATTTATTAGAGATTTATCGATTAGATGAAGGAAATCAACAGTGGGTTTCAATACAAGGTACATCTACAGTTAATATGGCATCAGATACAGTTACTGCCTCTATACCATATCTTTCTGCTACATATATTTTGATAGGTAAAACTCCTCAACTTGACCATTTTACAATTGGTACAATTCCCTCTCCACAACCTGCAGGACAGGAAGTTACTATCGAAATTAATGCAAGAGATAAAAATAATAATCTATTAGATGGAGCTAATCTACCACAATATTCAGGGACAGCTACTTTAAATATTAATAGAGGAACAGGCTCCGTTTTTGTTGCAGAAGTTTCCATCTTTACTTCTGGAGTTGCTTACTGTGGATACCTACTTACCTATGCAGCACCTCAAGTTTACTTTGAGGTTAAGGATTTAGTTAGAAATAAAGTTGGTACGAGTAATACCTTTGAAGTTCAAAGTGCTCCGTATAACCATTTTGAGTTTGACTTTATTGGAGATTTAACAATAGGCATACCTGCTACTATTACTATATATGCTAAAGATCAATATGGTAACATTGATAATATAACTCAAGCTACTATTACCGCTACATTAAGTATTACTGTTGGAGATATTTATCCAACCATTACTACTAATTTTAAATCAGGCACTCGTACCTGGACAGGGACAATAACTATTTCTCAACCTCAACAAGATGCTCAAATAATAGCTATAGATGTAGGTAGTTCTACTATAATGGGTACAAGTAATACCTTTAATGTTGTTAGTGCAACCCCAGACCGTATAGAGATAACCCCAGCTATGGCTACTGTTACTGTGCAAGGAACTGTTGCATTTACAGCACAAGCGTGGGCAGGAAATTATCCAGTTCCAGATTTAGGTTATACATGGACAGTTAGTAGTAATTTACTCGGTAGTATTTCACCTACTACTGGTACTAATACATTATTTACAGCAGGTACAAAGGCAATGACAGGTACTATTGCGGTTACTTCAGGTACTATTACTGCAATTGCTACTATTACTGTTAGCCCGGGGACTGCTGCTTCACTTTATATATCTCCAATAGGTACTACAACTACATCAGGTAGTGAAGTTAGCTATGAGGCGACTGCTGTAGATGGTTATGGTAATACCTGGACAGTTACCGCACAGACACAATTTGAGACTAATGACCCATTAGGGACTATGACTTCTGGGACTAATATTTATAAAGCAGGTAAAGTAGGTACTTGGACGATTACCGCAACTTATACTTATACTTCTGTTGGTACTGCTACCTATGTAATAGTGGAGCATGGGACACCTACATCGTTATCTATCATTCCAGAAGGGAGTACAGCTAAAGCAGGTGATACTATTATCTATACAGCTATAGCCAGAGATAATATAGGTAATACCTGGACAGTTACTGAGGATACTGTATTTGCTACAAATGACCCAGTAGGGACTATAACTTTACATGGCACATATACCGCAGGTAAAGTAGGTACCTGGACGATTACAGGGACTTATATTTCTGTTGGTACTGCTACCTATGTAATAGTGGAGCGCGGGACACCTACATCGTTATCTATCATTCCAGAAGGGAGTACAGCTAAAGCAGGCAATACTATTATATACACAGCCATAGCCTCAGATACAAAAGGAAATACCTGGACAGTAACTTCCCAGACAGAATTTGCTACAAATGACCCAGTAGGGACTATAACTTTACATGGCATATATACCGCAGGTAAAGTAGGTACCTGGACGATTGCAGGGACTTATACTTCTGTTGTTGGTACTGCTACCTATGTAATAGTGGAGCCTGGGACACCTACATCGTTATCTATCATTCCAGCAGAGACTACAGCTAAAGCAGGCGATACTATTATCTACACAGCCATAGCATTAGATACAAAAGGAAATACCTGGATAGTAACTTCCCAGACAGAATTTGCTACAAATGACCCAGTAGGTACGATAGCTTTATATGGGATATATACCGCAGGTAAAGTAGGTACCTGGACGATTGCAGGAACACATACAAGTGGTGTGGGTACTGCTACCTATGTAGTGGTTAAGTATGGGACGCCTACTGCGTTATCTATCATTCCAGAAGGGACTACAACTAAAGCAGGCGATACTATTATCTACACAGCTATAGCATCAGATACAAAAGGAAACACATGGACAGTAACTTCCCAGACAGAATTTGCTACAAATGACCCAGTAGGGACTATAACTTTACATGGCACATATACCGCAGGCAAAGTAGGTACCTGGACGATTGCAGGGACTTATGCCTCTGTTGGTACTGCTACCTATGTAATAGTGGAGTATGGGACACCTACATCGTTATCTATCATTCCAGAAGGGACTACAACTAAAGCAGGTGATACTATTATCTACACAGCCATAGCCTCAGATACAAAAGGAAACACATGGACAGTAACTTCCCAGACAGAATTTGCTACTTCTGACCCAGTAGGGACTATAACTTTACATGGGACATATACCGCAGGCAAGGTAGGTACCTGGACGATTAGAGGAACATATACGGTATTATTTGCTACTGCTATAGTATATGTAGAGCATGGTAGTGGGACAACACTTTTTATCAGCCCGGCTACTGCTACAGTTGGTGCTGCGGGAACAATTAGTTATACTACTATAGCTGTGGATTCTTATGGTAATACCTGGACAGTTACCGCGGATACTGTATTTGCTACAAATGACCCCGTTGGGACAATGACTGCAGGAAAGAATATTTATACTGCTGGGGAAAGAGGTACTCATACAATTTATGCCACCTACACTTTGATAGGTACTACGGCTACTGTTTATGTTACAGTGGGTGAATTAGACCATTTCAAAATTGGGACTGATTCTATACACTACTTTAAGAATGAGCCGGGGACAATTACTGTGTCTGCACACGATAAGATGAATAATTTAGTTGCTACCTCAACATCCTTTACATTAACCCCTCATCAGATAATTACTCCAATTTCAGGCACGACTTCTGATAACGGTAGTGTTACTATGCAAGTGATTATTTCTAAAGCAGGGCCTGTTACAATAATTGTAGTTCAAGATAATATTCGTGGTAGTGTTAGTCTTACTATATTAATGCATAGAGAAGATAGAGGTACAGAAACACTTACAACAGATGATGGTTTGGAGACGATAGTAGCCATTCCAGGAAATACAATAGCAACTGATTATTATGTGGTTATTGGTACCCCTACTGAACAAACTAATCCAGATATTAGAACTGCAAATAATAACCTTACATCTTCTTATAAGATTATTAAGAGTGCGGTCCGTGAGTTTAACCTCAAGGATGAATCAAATGGTACAGTAACCCTTCCAGCTACTTCAACAGTTACCATTACTATCCCTTATAAGGATATAAATCCAAATGATGAATATGTAGAAATTGATGGAGTTAAGGTAAAGGAAAATACACTATGGATATATCGGTTACAAAATGGCAAGTGGGTAAAGATTCCTGAGGAAAATCAACATCCAGATCGCATAAATAATTGGGTTAGTGCGAAGGTTGATAAATTTTCTATATTTACATTAATTGGGCAGGCAATCGCACCTAATCTTAGTAAGGTATTAGTCTTTCCTAACCCGGTGTGGGTAAATAAAGGAGATAAGGAAGTTATTTTTAAAAACTTGAGTAAAGATGTGGTGATTAGAATTTATACCATATCCGGGGAATTAGTAAGTATAAAAGAGGGCGTTGAAGGTATAGCTTACTGGGATTTGAAGAACGACTATAACCAGCCAGTAGCAAGTGGTGTCTATATTTATATCATTCATGATAAAAATGAGATAGTTAAAGGTAAGATTGCGGTGATACGGTAAGGAGGAAAGAGTTATGAGTATAGTAATTGATGTTGATACAAGACGATTTGCAGAAAAAGGAAAAGAGATATATAAAGAATTAAAAGATAAATTGGAACCCGAATATAAAGGTAAACTTGTAGCTATAGATTCAGGAGATTATTTCCTGGGTAATACATTGAGAGAAGCAGCTGCTCAAGCAAGAGCAAAATATTCGGATAAAGTATTCTATGTAGTAAAAATAGGTTATCCTGCAGTATATGTTTTTCGATAAAGGTTAAAAAAGAAATGGAGGGTTTTTTTAATGAATATGGGCTAAATATAGTAATTATTGGTAGTAGAGGAGAGGTTTTCGATTAAAGGTGTGATTGATACAGGATTTGAGGGTGATATTTGTCTTCCTGTTCCCGTGGCTATTCAGTTGGGATTGGAACTACGGGATATAATATGACAAGTTTATTACAAGATAAAGTTTTAGAAATTGATTTTGTAAAGAGGTTAGTAGACATTAAATAATTAAAATAGGAGTTAATCTTTTAGGATTTTATGATGAAAAACAATTCCTAAAAGGACAAAAACAATGTGTAGTAGAATAGTATTAATATTAGTAATGTGTACATTTATTATTCAATCTACTGTACTTTATGCAAGCACTAAGAAACCAGGGGCAACTGCGGCTAATTTCTTAAAACTTGGTATTGGTGCTCGGCCGGTAGGATTAGGTGAGGCATTTTGTGCAGTAGCAGATGATGTCAATGCTGCTTACTGGAATCCCGCAGGACTGGCACAAGTAAACGAATTCCAACTTACCGCTATTCATAAAAACTGGTTTGAAGATATTAGAGGTGGATATTTAGGCTATTTGCACCCTGCGGATAAAGGAGCTATTGCTGTTTCCATGACTTACCTCGATGAAGGTAGTATGCAAGAGATTAAAAAAGATAGAACAGTAGTTGGAACTTTTAAAGCAGAAGATATGGGTGTTACTGTATCTTTTGCACAGGCATTAAGGAAGGAATTGTTAATAGGTGCAAATTTAAAGTATATACACCAGAAGATTGCAGATACCTCTGGAATGGGTTTTGCTGGTGATATGGGACTGATATATAAACCCACTCAATTTGTTAATCTTGGGCTGGTAGTGCAAAATATAGGGCCAAAGATAAAATTTGTTAATGAGGGATTCTCTTTACCTCTAACTTTAAAAACAGGCATATCTTATAAAAATAAGGGAATAATTTTAGCTCTGGATATTAACAAACCAATAGATAATGACCCAATGATTTGTATGGGAGTAGAATTAAATATTGGTAATATGATTGCAGTACGATTAGGTTATAGATATCAGACTAAAAACCAGAAATTAGATTTATATGAAAGTGCTCCTGTTGGTCTAACAGGTGGATTGGGGTTAGGATTTGGTAATACATATTTCTTAGACTATGCCTATGTTCCTTATGGAGATTTAGGTGATACACATCGCATTGCGTTTATGATGAAATTAGTACCTGTTGAAGTACCGGCAGAAAAGGTTGTTCCACCCATTGAAGTGCCTGAAATACCACCAGAAGAAAAACCAAAAGTTATTCCAGAAGAAAAACCGAAAGTAGAGGAAATTAAACCAGTTCCAATACCCGAGATTGTACCGGAAATAAAACCAGAGGTTAAGCCAGAAGTTAAGCCTGAGGCTAAACCTCCTGAAGTTGTTCCTGAAAAACCCAAAGAGATTATACCTATAAAACCACCAGAGTTATTACTTAAGCTTAAACCACCTGTAAAAGAACCTCCTCAGCCTATTGTGCCTAAGAAACAAGTAATAGTATTAATGGATGAAGTAGCTATTTGGTCAGGACCCGGAGCCACTTACGATAAAATAACTACTGTTCATAAGGGTACAAAACTTATGCTTTTAGATGATTCTAAGCAATGGTACTATAAGGTATTATTACCTGATGGGACAGTTGGGTGGGTATGTTATGTATTTGTGAGTAAGTAAATAAGATTTAGTAGTAAAAATTTCTACTAAAAAGGGGTTTGGACAAGACCAAGCCCCTTTTTTATGTGGTTTTTAGAAAACAACGAATTTTACAAAAACTTGTTTTCCTTGACTTTTACTTTTAACTATGATATATTTTTGTAACAGTTCAGGTAGTCTGGTGTCTGGGTTACATAGACTACCAGACACATAGACACCCTTTACGCAAAATTGATATTGGAGTGACAGCACTTGCGCTGTCAATGACACCACAAGTGGTGTCACTCCTCATTTCCAGGCTGTTAACTGATTGCTGATACCTGATGGCTGAACGCTTACATATTTTTAATTAAAATTTAAAAAAGGAGTGGATTAAAATGAAACCAAAATTAAAGGTATTAATGACCTCTTCAGAGGTAGCTCCATTTGCTAAAACAGGTGGTTTGGCAGATGTAGTTGGCTCATTACCGTTGGCTTTGAGTAAATTAGATTGTGAGGTGCGAATTGTGCTACCAAAATATAAAATGGTTGATAAATGTGAATTTAGCTTGTTAAATATTGACAAAGAGGTGAGTTTTAAAGTTGGCGATAGGATACAGAAGGCAAAAATTCTATCCACTAAAGTAGCAGGTGTAGTTACTGTTTATTTCCTTGAACATGACGAATATTATAACCGAGATGAGCTGTATGGGACAACAGAAGAAGGGGATTATAAAGATAATTTAGCAAGATTTTCATTCTTTTGTCGTGGGACTTTAGAACTACTTAAACAGATAGATTATAAACCTCAAATTATCCACTGCCATGATTGGCAGACAGGATTAATACCTGTATATTTAAAAACATTGTATCAAAATGATACATTTTTTGAGGGAGTAAAAACACTATTTACTGTTCATAATTTAGCATATCAAGGGGTATTCCCCAAAGAGGAATTCATGATAACAGGGTTAGATGAAGAAATATTTACTCCAGATAAGTTAGAATTTTGGGATAAAATAAATTTTATGAAAGGAGCTTTAATCTATGCAGATATCTTAACCACTGTAAGTAAAGGATATGCTCTTGAGATATTGACTCCAGAATATGGTTGTGGAATGGAGGGAGTATTAAAAGGAAGAAAGGATAACTTGTATGGGGTAATTAACGGTTTAGATTATAAAGAATGGGATCCAACTATGAATAAAGAGATTACAATGGCTTATGATATTAATACTATTGAGCGTAAGTTAAAGAATAAAAAAGCACTCCAGCAAGAAAATAATCTACCTGTTGATGTTAATATTCCGTTGATAGGGATGATTACGAGGTTAGCCTCCCAAAAAGGATTGGATATATTAGATGAGATAATAGATGAGTTGATGGAATTAGATATACAATTTGTATTATTAGGTACAGGTGAGGCGAAGTATCATGCAAAAATGGAACAGATTAAAGAGAAATTCCCAGCCAAAACAGGAATTCATCTAACTTTTGATCCCAAGTTAGCTAAAAGAATATATGCTGGTGCAGACATGTTTCTGATGCCATCTAAATACGAGCCTTGTGGATTAGGACAACTTATTAGCCTTAGATATGGTACAGTACCTATAGTTCGAACTACTGGTGGTTTAAAAGATACGATTATTGATTTTGACCCTCAACGCAAGATAGGAAATGGGTTTGTTTTTGAGGAATATAATTCTCAATCGTTACTTTCTGCCATCAAACGGGCAGTAGAGGTTTTCTGTAATGATAAGGAGTCATGGAGAAGGTTGATATTAAATGGGATGAGTGCTGATTTCTCATGGGAACACTCAGCAAAAGAGTATATTAAATTATATGAGAAGGTACTGGGAATAAAATAACTATACTGGACACTGTCATTAACTGAGCTATTTAGGGACGGTTCATTTTTATTGCTTTCCCTATGATTTCTTTTGGAAATTAGAAATTGGAAATTAGAAATTAGGTCTTCACTTCTTTCCCCAATTTCTAATTTCATATCCATTTTTTAACCGCAAGCTTTCACGCTAAAGTGAACCGTCTCTAAAATCGCAATTTGTAACGGTGTTGAGTATATTTACCACTTTTCAAAAAAGGGGTGTGCAAATGTGGTTAGGGTAAGATTTGCGCCGGCTCCAACAGGCTATTTGCACATTGGTGGAGCACGGACAGCGCTTTTTAATTGGCTTTTTGCTAAACAACATGATGGGAAATTTATCCTACGAATAGAAGATACAGATATTAAACGCTCTACTGAAGATAGTTTAAATGCTATCTTAGATAGCCTGAATTGGCTTGGGATAACATGGGATGAAGGACCTTATTTCCAATCTAAAAGATTATCAATCTACCACGAATATGTAGAAAAATTATTACAAGATAATATGGCGTATTATTGTTATTGTACACAAGAAGAATTAGAGGCTCTTCGTAAAAAGGCTTTGAAATCTGGGAAAGAACCAGGATATGATGGTAGATGTAGATATTTGTCTTTATCACAAAGGAGTGAGTATGAATCTTCAGGGAGAAAACCTACTGTTAGGTTTAAAACATCTCCTGGAACTACAGCAGTAAATGACTTGATACGCGGTAACATGTCTTTTGATAATACATTATTTGGAGATTTTATTATTGTTAGATCAGATGGTATACCTACTTATAATTTTGTTTGCAGTATTGATGATGCATTAATGGGAATTACACATGTTATTCGTGGTGAAGACCATCTCTCCAATACCCCGCGTCAGATTTTATTATACCAGGCATTAGGATTTGAATTACCAATATTTGCTCATTTACCTTTGATTTTGGGTGTGGATAAGACACCTCTTAGCAAACGACATGGAGATGTAGCTATTGGACATTACATACAAGAAGGCTATCTATCAGAGGCTTTAGTTAATTACTTAGCATTGTTAGGTTGGTCAACTTCAGATAGCCAGCAGATAATTCCAAAACATGAGTTGATTGCACAATTTTCATTAAATAGGGTAAGTAGAAATCCTGCTATTTTTGATTTAGAAAAATTGCGATGGTTAAATGGAGAATACATTAGAAAGTCAGATATTGATTCCTTGACTAATTTAATCTTAAATTATTTAAATAGCGGCCAGAATACAGAGAGGTTAAGGTTTAGGGAAATAGTAAGTCTTTTTCAGGAACGGATAAAGACATTGAGTGATTTCCAGAAGCAAGCAGAGTTTTTCTTCGTAGATACCGATAAGTTAAAATATCAACAAGAGGCAGTTGAAGAAATCCTTATGAAAAATGGTACAAGAGAGATTTTGGAGCAAGTAAAAGCAAGGCTTTCAGAATTAGAGTCTTTTGATACTAATTCTATTGAGATATGCATTAGGGGACTGGCAGAGCAATTAAAGATAAAAGCCGCTGCAATAATTCATCCATTACGCCTAACATTAACTGGTAGCAAGGCAAGCCCAGGGATTTTTGAGGTAGTGGCATTGTTAGGTAAAGAAAGAGTGCAGGAAAGAATCAGTAGGATATTAGGAAAATTACACTTATGAAATCAACTCTAAAATCCCTTGATGTGGTCTAATGCAGTCCCTTCTATCCCTCTAATTCCTTAACTAATCTTTTTGCTTTCTCTATATCTTCAACCGTATTAATATTAAAGAAGGCAATTTCAGGCAGTGAAAATTTAAGAATCTCTTCTTCTAATACATATTTTATTTTTAACTCACTAAAGATAGAACGAAGTGAAAGTTTCCCTTTTTCGCAGGTTATTTTTTGCTTAATTATATCCATGCAATTCTTAGAATATATTGCATGTAGCGGTTCTATTCCTTTCTTTGTCTTAGGAACGACAATATCTGCATCACCTACTTTATCTTTCATGTATTTAATCAGATTGATACTCAGAAAAGGCATATCGCAGGCAACAACAAAATTATAAAAGCTATTAGATGAAATAAGTCCACTATAAACTCCTGCCAGAGGTCCTTTATGAGGAATTATATCCTCCACCGGTGTTAGCCCTTGAATATTCAAGGTTTGACCCCCACAAATAATAATCTCTTTAAAAGAAGCCTCTTTTAATCTCATAATGACATTTTCTATAATGCTAAATTTACCTAACTTGATAAAGGCTTTATTTCTATTTCCTAATCGAGTACCCTTACCACCTGCTAATATAATACCAGTCATAATTTCTCTCCCTAAAAATATTATATTATTCACATAATAAAAAGTCAACTAAAAATAGGAAAGTATAAGATTAGAGTAGAGATTTTAATCTCTTTTTTAGAGGATAATGATTTTTTCATAAATAAGTTCCACTTTTCGCAACTAATGTGGAGTGCGAAAGCTTGCTTTCGCTTTGGACGGCGAGGGCGTGCTTGCGCTTTGCTCAAAGCGGTAGCAAGCTACCGCACTCCAAAAAGTTATCGGGCTTTAGCGAGATTTTTGCTTGACAAAATTATCTAAATAATGTAATATGGTAAATCAGAGGAGGAAATGTTATGAGTGGACTTGAAACAATATATTATATGTTTACTAACCCAGCTATCAGTGTAAGGGGTCTTCAAGAAAATAGGCCTGTAGGGTGGGCATTTCTTGTTGTCCTGTTAGCTACTATCAGTACTAATGTAGGAGGGGTGTTAATCAGCTTTCTTAATCTAAATGTAGCTAAGATTATTTTATCATTTGGGTTATTGGCAAGAGTTATTTTTATCATTGATATTTGGATAGTCGGAACTGCTATCATACATCTGTTCGCAGAATGGTTTGATGGGGAGGGGAAGGTAAGTACTTTATTTACAGCATTAGGCTTTTGTTTCCTACCTGCTATATTAACAGCTCCTTTTGCTTTATTAATCCAAAACTGTCCAACGCCAACAAAAATTTTACTCTTTCTTTCTTTTAATTTACTCATACTTCTATGGATAGTAAGATTAGAAATTGTATCCATTAGAGAAGTGTATCATGTATCAAGTTTTAGGGCAGTAATGGTGATATCAACACCAGTTGTTTTAGGTATTCTTGGTATTATTAGTATTATTACCATCGCCTTATTGATGTCCTTCTTCATTGCATCATCTTCTCTTCCAAAACTTCCATTTTTTATCTTCCCCTAATAGGAGGACTTCTTTTAATGAAGAGGGTTTTAGCCTTTCTTTTAATCCTATCATTTTTTATATGGATAGGTGTTATTTTATCTCTTTATTTTAAGGTGCATTATTCTTATATGGCTTTATTTTTAAGTAAAAATAACATCTTTGACGAATTGTGCCTTTTATTCTTATTAGCTTTATTAAGTTATGCATTTGGCAGAAGGATACTTTTACTTCTCAGGTTTAAATTTCATTCTTTATTAGAGGAATTTGTCTTTGCAAGTGGGGTAGGGTGGGTAATATTAGCGTATGGCACGATGATTTTAAATATGCTCTGGCGGTATGCTTGTGGATTAATAGTTGGTATACTTTTACTCTTCGCTATAGAATTATTTGTAATCGTAAGGAATGCACTGCCCAAAATAAAGTCTTCCTTAGAGGTAAAATTTGCTCCATTGAGTATTATCCTATGGTATTTATTAGGAGTGAGTCTATTTCTTACACTCATCATGGCATTATCACCTCCTTTTGAATTTGGTGAATTAGCTCATCTTCAATCTGCACACAACTATATCGAAAGTCATAAAATTCCTACTTCCACAATAGAAATGCTATTTACTTTAGGAATATTATTAAATAATGATATATTGGCGAAATTAATTCATTTCTATTTTGGCATTTTGGTAATTATTAATATTTTTGCGTTGGTTAATAGATATTTTAATCCTGTTAGTGGACTTCTATCAAGCTGTATATTCTATATCAATAGCTTAGTGATTTTTTTAGCCGGGACAGCAAGGATTGAGTTAGGGTTGGTGTTTTATGAATTATTAGCGATTTATTCATTTTTATGCTGGGTATCTTCCAATAAAATATCATGGTTTGTTATGATGGCAATCCAGGTTGGGTTTGCATTAGCAGTTGATTGTCATGGAATTTATTGTTTAATAGGACTTATCCCTATCATTTTCTATCGTAAGGGTCTGAGCTCCACAATATATCTTTTTAGTTACATTATTATCCAACTACTAATCTGGTGTTGTCTTAAGGGGCAGATTTTATCTATACTTCCACTATTAGCAATTCTTATGGCACACTTTATTTATAGCTATCTTAAAGAATATACTTTGTTAAAAAGGGGGATTTTTTGTGTTATTACTTTGATTTTCATTCTTATACTTAGTTATGAATCTTATGTTATAATTAATTATTATGCGCCGTTAAAGTTTATCTTTGGATTAGAGAATGCTTCAGAGTATGTTGCTCGAAATATTGTAAGCGTTCAGCCATCAGGTATCAGCAATCAGTTAACAACCGGGAAATGAGGAGTGACACCACTTGTGGTCTCATTGACAGCGCAAGCGATGTCACTCCAATATCAATTTTGCGTAAAGGGTGTCTATGTGTCTGGTAGTCTATGTAACCCAGACACTTAGATACCCAGACACCAGACTACCGTGAACGGTTATGTATTGTCAATATAAAATGAAAAGAGTGTAAAAAAGGGGAAATGGAGAAATGGAAAAATAAATATTAAATCTTTTCCCTTACTTACACCAAAAGAGGCGAATGATGAAAATTGCTTATTTTGATTGCTTTTCGGGTATTAGTGGTGATATGATTTTAGGGGCTTTGGTAGATGCAGGGTTGAATTTTGATCTCTTAAAAAATGAGCTAAAAAAACTACCAGTTACAGACTATGAAATCAAACATGAAAAGGTAATTAGAAAAGGTATTGCCTGTACAAAGGTAAGTGTAGTTACTGATAGTGAAGTTGGTTCACCTGCTAAAATGATTGAATTAGTTGAAAAAAGCTCATTACACGATGATATTAAGCAAAAATCTAAAGAGATTCTTTATCGAATGGGCGAAGCAGAAGCTAGGGTGCATGGTAAGATAAAATCCAAAATCCAAAATCTAAAATCTAAAATAAAAGAGGTGCATTTTCATGAGTTAAGTTCTGTTGATACGATTATTGATGTAGTTGGCACAGTTATTGGGATTAAACAATTAGGTATTGATAAGGTTTATTCGTCTCCTTTAAATGTTGGTAGTGGTGTTATAAAAAATAAACATGGTACTCTTCCTGTTCCCGGTCCTGCTACTTGTGAATTACTTAAAGGGACTCCTGTGTATTCAAATGGGATAAAAGCAGAACTGACCACTCCTACGGGTGCGGCTATTATTACTACATTTGCTATTGAATTTGGTTATTTACCTGCTATGAAGATAGATTCAATTGGCTATGGGGCAGGGGATTTTGAATTCGAGCAACAGGCTAATTTACTTAGAGTGATGATAGGTATATCTCAAAAAAGTGACTATGAAGAGGATATGGTGACTGTGGTTGAGGCTAACATTGATGATTTAAACCCTGAGATTTATGAGTATTGTTTTGAGCGGTTATTTGAGGCAGGGGCTTTGGATGTTTATTTAACCCCAATTATAATGAAAAAAAGTAGACCTGGAATAATCCTATCAGTTATTGCCTCTTTAGATAAAGTGGATGAACTCATTAACATCATATTTAAGGAAACAACTTCTATTGGGGTGCGATTACATGAGATGAGACGAAAAAAACTCACAAGAGAAGTAATAGGAATTGAGACAGAATTGGGCAAACTAAAGGTAAAGAAGGTTACATTTGAAGGCAAGACAAAAATTATTCCTGAATATGAATCTTGCAAAAAAATTGCTAAAGAAAAAGATATTCCTTTGAAAGAAGTCTACCTTAAATCGGCGAGTGACCTCTTCTCTATACCTTTAACCACTTGATATATAAATACTTAACTCATTAAAAAATCTGCAAATTTTTTAACAAAAATACTTGACATTGGTCTCCTCCTATGCTATA
>JBFMDD010000160.1:0-8608 GCA_040754115.1 bacterium | reverse complement strand
AAGAAGAATGAAAATGTCATTGCGAGGAGCAAAGCGACGAAGCAATCCAGCGAGATTGCTTCCCCTGAACTTGATTCAGGGTCGCTCGCAATGACAGAGAAAAGAAGTGTAAGTATTTTCAGAGGAAAAACGATAAAATGAACCGTCCCTAAATAGCTCAGTTAATAGCAGTCTCCAGTATAACAGTTCAAAAGGAGAAAAGATGGGGAGAACAACCGAAAAACTAAAAGTAAGGAATTATGGAGATATAGTAAAGGCAGATGAAGGTTTAATAGAACCTGCTCAAATTCGCACTGTAGAGGTTGACGCTATTGTAGATACAGGTGCCACCTATGTCTGCATTGGCAGAGATGAAATTGAAAGGTTAGGACTCAAATTTCATAGTAATGTGTCTATTAAAACAGCTAATGGACCAGCAGAACGTCGAACATTTGAAGGGGCTAAAATTGAGCTAAAAGGCAGAAGTTTTGTAATGGAAGTTATGGAAAATGATGAGAATACTCCAGCTTTGATTGGCTATCTGTTATTAGAGGCACTTGATTTTGTTGTTGACCCTAAAACTCAAAGTGTTATTCCCAATCCTGCACACGAAGGTAAATGGATTGCAGATTTATACTCAACACGGGCATAATCTGTGATTTTTGTAACTCAGACTCTCAGTTCCATGGTTCACGGTTCCAGGTTCTGGGTTGAAGGGTTGGCTCTCTAACCTTGAACCTGACAACCTGAACAGATACAGAATCGCAAATTATGCCCTCTTCAAGTATATATTAAAAGAGATTTGATGAAGAGAAATATTGTCCTTATAATCAGAGACGGTTGGGGAATAAATCCTAACTTAGAATATAATGCGGTGGCAAATGCTAAGACACCAAATATGAATTTATTCTTAAAAATATATCATAACACTGTATTAGATGCTGCTGGACTTGCAGTTGGGCTACCAGCTGGTTACCAGGGTTCTTCAGAGGTTGGACATCTTAATATAGGAGCGGGAAGAATCGTAGAGCAAGAATTAAAACGAATAAATGATGCAATAGAAAATGGCTCTTTCTTTGAAAACCATAACTTCCAAAAGGCTATTAATAACTGTAAACTGAATAACTCATCACTCCATCTGATGGGACTTGTACAGGATGAAGGAGTTCATGCTCATCAAGAACATCTATTTGCTATTATGAGATATGCTAAGCAACAGAATATTAAAAAACTATTTATCCATTTCTTTGCAGATGGACGAGATACACCTCCACAAAGCGCATTAGAATTCCTTAATATCTTAAATAAAAAGATAGATGAATATCAAATAGGAACGATTGCAACAGTGATGGGCAGATATTATGCCATGGATAGAGGTGAAAATTGGGCATTGACAACAAAGGCTTATGATGCTCTAACCAAAGCAGTGGGAATTAAAGTAGATAGTCCCAAAGAAGCAATTCAAAAAGCTTATAATAATAAAATAACTGACGAATATATTCCTCCTACAATTATAGGCAATTTTGATGGAATAAAGGATAACGACTCGGTTATTCATTTTAATTATCGACAGGACAGGGCTATTCAACTTACAAAAGCCTTTATTGAGGATGATTATCCTCAACATAGATGGAAAAAAATTAATATAGTCTACTGTGGTCTTACAAGATATTATGATACCTTCCAGTTTAATATATTAGAAGCAATGGACGAAGAGGCGGGAATGAGTAATCTATTAGGACAGGTGATAAGTGATAATGGGCTAACACAACTTAGAATTGCTGAGACTCAAAAGTTTAGACATGTTACTTCATTTTTTAATGGAAAACTTATTAACCCATTTCTAAATGAAGAACGAATTGAGATTAAAAGTATGTATGACCCTGCCACATTTGCAGAACATCCAGAAATGAATGCTTATGATGTTACAGAACGGGTAATAAATGAGATAGATTCTAATAAATTTGATGTAATTATTTTAAATTTTGCCAATTGTGATATGGTAGGACATACGGGAAATTATGAATCAGCAATAAAAGCGGTAGAGGTAGTAGATGAATGTGTTGGCAGGGTTGTTGAAAAGGTGTTATCCCAAGGGGGAATAGCATTAGTTACATCTGACCACGGAAACGCAGAAGAAATGATAGATTACCAAACAGGTCTACCAAAAACAGCACATACTAAAAATCCAGTAGAATTTATCTATATTGCAGATGATTATCAGAATATAAAGCTTAAAAATAAAGGAATCTTATCTGATATAGCTCCTACAATCCTATATTTATTAGGAATAGAGAAGCCAAAAGAGATGAGTAGTGAAAGCTTAATATTATAATAGAACTTCACGAAATTAAAGATTGGTAATTGGTAACGGGTGAAATAGTTACTAATTCCCCGTTACCAAATTTTATTTAGTTAAATGGAGGGGATATTCCCATGAGTCCGGCAACAATGAGATTAATGGAAGATGTTCTGGCTCTACCAACTGATGAAAAAGTTGTCTTAGCCCAACGCGTGTGGGATAGTGTGGAACATTTTGTTGATTCTGAGGTTGAGAAGGCGTGGTTGGATGAAGCAGAAAGAAGATGGTTTGAGATTGAACAAGGGAGGGTGCAATGTGTCCCAGCCGAAGAAGTGATGAAGAAAGCCAGAGCCAGCTTGAACAAATAATTTTAGATTATCATCCTGAGGCAATCAATGAACTTATTGATGCTGCTCAGTTCTACGAATCACGACAAGCTACTTTGGGTTACAGATTCCTTGATGCTGTCGATTCAGCTTTGGAGTCCATTAAGAAAAATCCGTCAATGTGGCAAGCAGACAAATTGGGAAGACGAAAATGCCGTGTAAAAAAATTCCCATATCTCCTCATATATAAAATGAGTAACAAGTTTGCTTATATCTTGGCTGTGGCTCATACAAGTAGAAAACCAGATTATTGGAAGTCAAGAGATACCCAAGAAAGATAGATGAAGAGTAGAAAAAAGACACAGGAATACACATTTTACAAAACTAAGGAATAGATGAATTGCTAACAAATATTAAAGGTAATTTGTCAAGAGAAAAAGTTAGCCTGAACACAAAGCATTGAAGCAGACTAAAAACTGTTTAATTCATTGATAGAACTTCACGAAATTAAAGATTGGTAACTGGTAATTGGTGATTATTTAACCAGTTACCATTTAACCAATTACCAATCACCAAAAGAAGAGGAGGATAAAAAAATCATGGGCGTAACAATTCTTACTATTTTACACTATCTACTATGCTTTGGGCTAATATTGATAGTCCTTTTACAGGCAGGTAAAGGAGGAGGGTTGGCATCTGCCTTTGGCGGTGGGTCGAGTGAAACTATATTTGGTACTCGCAGAGGTAATATCTTGACTCGAACTACTGCAATTGGGGTAGGTATTTTTATGGTTACCTCTTTATTGTTAACTATTATCTTACCCAGGCAAGCATCACTTATTCAAAAGAAAGGTCTTATTGGGGAAGAGCAGATGCAGGATGTTAAGATGCCTAAAGTTCCTGGAGTACCTATTGGTGTACCACCAGCAGGTCAAGAGGCACCTGTACCTCTACCACCAGAAGCACCGGCAACACCTAAGGTTGAAGAGCAAGCTCCACCAGCTACTCAAATACCACAACAGACACCACCACAAGTTCAAGAACCAGTGCCACAACCAACTCCAGTTCCTAAACCACCTGAAGCGCCTGTTACTCAACCACCAGCACAAAAGACTCCTGCTCAACCTGAAGTAGAATCACCACCAGCAAAGCCAGAGGTAAAGGAATCAATACCACTTGCTCCTGTTACACCAGAAGGTGCTAATGAGTAAGTGGCGAGATAATAGAGACGAGTGAGAAAATTACTGATAACGTAACTATTTACCTAAATGAAGTACAAGGTGATGGGTAATCAGTAATCGGTAATCAGGTAATCGGGTGAGGAGAAATGGAATATGTAAAAAGTTTTTGAGATTTAGAGGTTTACAAATTGGCTCGGCAGTTATCAAATGAAATTTATGAGGTCTCCAAGAGTTTCCCCAAGGAAGAAATGTATTCACTTACAGATCAAATTAGACCTCCATCGCGCTCTGTCGGTGCTCAAATTGCAGAGGCTTGGGCAAAATGTCGGTATTAAAAACATTTTGTCAGTAAGCTGACAGACGCTGATGGAGAGCAGCAAGAAACACAACATTGAATTGAAACAGCTAATGATTGTAATTATTTATTAATGGAGCAAGTCAAAGATTGGCTGAAGCGATATGCTTGCGTAGGACGAATGTTAAATTCAATGACTAACAAAGCAGATCAGTTTTGTTCTTAAGCACCAATACCAATTACCGATTACCGATTACCAGAATTCCACTTCAGATAGCTAAAGTGTTACCTGATAACTAACACCTCCCACTGTCAACTATATTATATATGGAGGTAATTGAAGATGAATATACATAGCGTGTTTGAAGACAAATTGGTAGCTACTGTGAAGGGTTTACCAACTAATAAAGTGGTAGAACTCATCAGCTATGCTGAATATTTGAAAGGGAAGGAGAACTGGAAGGAGCGGTTTCAATCCTTTCTTTCCCAAGTAGAAAATAAATTAGACAATATTACAGAAGAAGAGATATATCAGGAAATTCAAGAGGTACGAGCTGTCCATGGAAGAAAAACCAGAAAAACTTAGAGTTGTCATGGATACAAATGTTTACATATCCTTCTTGAAACGAGGTTATTATCGAAAGATTCTTGAGCTATGGTTAGAGGAAAAGTTTGAGTTGTTAACCTCAAATGAAATTTTAGAGGAGTTGTTTGAAGTTCTATCCAGACCTAAATTTAATTTTTCACTAGATGAAATTATAGATTTAGGGAAGTTACTTTCCGAAAGAGCAATAATAGTAGAGCCAAAGGAAGAATTAAATATCTGCTTTGATCCTGATGATAATAAATTTTTAGAATGTGCTATTGAAGGTAAAGCTGACTCTCTTGTTACAGGTGATCCACACTTAAAAGAGATGGGTGAGTATAAAAAAATTAAAATTGTCCATGGTTCTCTTTTCCTGAGAGAAGTTATGAAGTGTGAATGATGAGAAAAGAATAAAAGAATAAGAAGATGGAGGTTAGAGGAATGAAAAAATTATCTATTTTATTACTCTCATTAGTATTATTAGGACTAACTAACATGAGCTTTCCTGCTACATTAAAAATTGGTATGCAGGATGAACCCAAGCATTTGAATCCTTTTAAGGCATCTGATGTCTGGAGCTGGAATGTGATTGGCTTTTTATACGAAGGGCTATACACCCACAATCCACAAACATTTGAGATTATTCCATGGTTAGCCACAGGAGACCCTGAATATAACAATAAAGATAATACCTGCATAGTACACCTTAAAAAAGGTGTAAAATGGGAAGATGGTGAACCATTTACTGCTAATGATGTTGTCTTCTCGGCTAATGTATTGATGGATTTTAAAGTCCCACAATATTATTCTGCATGGGATTTTATAACTAAAGTAGAGGCTTTGGATAAATATACGGTTAAGTTTTGGTTAAAAGAGCCGTATGCCATCTTTTTTACCAGAACTTTGATGTCACTAATAGTTCCAGAGCATATCTGGCAGCCAATTATCAAAGAGATGAAAAGGACAAATGACCCATTAAATAGCCTATTGGAATATGAGGTAACAAAGCCTATTGGGATGGGAGCATTCAAATTTGCAGAATGGAATAAGGGTTCTTATGTAAAAATGGTTAAAAACCCTCTTTATTTTGCTACGGGGAGGAATGTAAAAGGCAAAAAGGTAGGTCCTTATTTTGATGAGATTCTTTTTAAGATTTATGGGACAACAGATACCGCTATATTATCACTTAAAAAAGGCGATATTGACTATATCTGGTGGCCTGTACAACCTGGATTTGTGGCAGAGTTAAAGCAGGATAAAAAAATAACTGTTACCAATAATCCCGAAAATGGGTTAAAATACTTAGCATTTAATCTCCGTAGAATGCCATTTAAGGATATTAATTTCCGCCATGCGGTAGCGTATTTGATTGATAAAGAATTTATCCAGACACGGGTATTGCAAAATTACGGTATTCCAAATGATAGTATACTTCCTCCTGGAAATAAATTCTGGTTTAATCCTAACACACACAAATATGGCAGGAATATGAGTCGAGCAGAACGAGTTAAGAAGGCAGTAGAGATATTAAAGAAGGCGGGATATTCGTGGGAAAAAGAGCCAGAGGTTAATTCCAAAGGCAAAATTATAAGTGGGAAAGGACTAATAATGCCTGATGGTAAACCTGTCAATCCTATTAAAATCCTTACCCCACCTGCAGATTATGACCCACTACGAGCAATGTGTGGTATGTTTATTCAGGAATGGCTAAAGCAGATAGGTATCCCTGCCTCTGCTGCACCTACTTCATTTGGGGATATAATCAATAAGGTGATGACAGAATGGGACTTTGATGTATTTATTCTTGGTTATAGACTTTCTCTTGACCCAGATTTTATGCGTACCTTCTTTCATTCAAAAGAGGTAGTAAAAGATGGAGATAATCCTATGGCTTACATTAATCCTGAATTTGATAAATTATCAGATGCCTCAGCAAAGGAAATGGTGCGTGCAGAAAGGAAAAAACTTATTCTAAAACTACAAGACTTCATAATAAAAGAAGCACCTTGGATACCACTCTATACCATGCTGCAAATAGAGGCTTACCGCAATGATAGATTTACAGGCTGGGTAAATCAGTTAGATGGAATTGGCAATGGTTGGTCTTTCCTATTTATTAAGCCGGTAAAATAAAGTGTAGGCGTTCATAACTTCCCACTTTTCCCTTCATTACACCCGCAACGGTTACGATTAAACAAGTGAGACGATTGCGCCTGTAGGACAGTTGGAAAGGCATTTATAATCTGTACAATCTATACATTTAGAATGGTCAATAGTTGCTAAGAAGTTTTCTATTTTTATAGCCTCATTTGGGCAATTTTTAGCACAAATTCCACAGCCAATGCAGCCTACTTTACAAATTTTCTTTACTACTGGACCTTTATCATGTGATCGGCATAGGACTTTTACCTTAGCCTTTTCTGGGATTAATTCAATAGTCCCTTTTGGGCAAACCAAAACACATTGCCCACATCCAGTACAAAGTTCATGGTTAATCACAGGGCGTCCTACTTCAGAGATAGTAATGGCATCAAATTTACATGCCCGTGCACAACTACCCATGCCCATGCAGGCATATTGACATGCCCTATCTCCACCAAACAACAAATTAGCTGCTTCACAGTCAGTTAATCCATCATAAACAAAGGTTTTTTCCGGCATTCCCTGGCAGACTACATGTGCCTTTACCCTTTCTAGTTCCTTTACCTCTTTACCTGCAATCTGGGCAACCAACTTAGCTACCTCTGACCCGCCTGGAACACAAAGATTAGAAGCGACATCAGGATTGGTTATTACTGCCTCTGCATATGCGGCACAACCTGCAAAACCACATGCCCCACACTGGCCTTTGGGTAAAACTTCCTCTGCTTCATAAACACGCTCATCAAGTTTTATTCCAAACTTAAGTTCAGCATAGGCTAATCCTAATCCGAAGATAAGTCCCAAACTACCCAAAGTTAAAATAATATTTATGACAATAACTCCATGGTCCATCTAAAATAATCCTCCTGCCAACGGTTTGACAACTCCATTAAACCCCATGAATGCTAAACATAATAATCCAGCAACAATAAATGCAATTCCAAAACCATGTAGTGATTTGGGAACAGGGGCTAATTCTAATTTTTCGCGTATACTTGACATCAAAATCAATGCCAGTGCAAATCCTACTCCAGACCCTAAAGCATTTACTATACATTCAATAAGATTAAAATTATTTTCTACATTTATCAAAGGAATAGATAAAACAATACAATTTGTAGCAATCAGCAACAGGTAAATTCCCCACATTTTGTAATGTGTATGGAGATGCTTTTTAATAATCATCTCTACCAGTTGGACACATGAGGCAATAACTACAATAAAAACTACAATACGCAAAAACTCAATATGTAAAGGAACTAGGATAAAATCATATATTGCCCACCCAAGTATAGAACTCAACACCATCACAAAAATCACTGCCGCACCCATAGAGATAGAAATATCCATCCTTCGAGAGACACCAAAAAATATACAAAGCCCTAAGAATTTTGTTAGGACAAAGTTATTAATTAAAGATGTACTGATAAAAAGTGTAATCAGCTCCTGCATATTATCCTCCTCCTTTCTGGAATCAGACTCTTATGGGGTCTAACCCCAGCTGTTTTACCCTGCCTATAATTATATAATAATACAATCTATATTGTCAAGCATTTTGTGTGAGTGTCAGATTTTCCCCAACTTTGGACATGGGGGTTCAGAATCCCCGTTTTCCAATAGATAGAGTAGAGATTTTAATCTCTAAATAAGGCTAAACCTTATAGAAAGAGAATAAATTCGACCTGTACGGTTAAGTTCGCTAATGAAAATGAAGCTTTCATCTCACACTACAAGAAAGATAGAAACTGATAGAAATATAATGGAAATTTATAGAAATTGATTGAAATTGGTAGTAAA
>JBFMDD010000159.1:0-25103 GCA_040754115.1 bacterium | reverse complement strand
GTTCCCTAAACAAAAATATTAAACACTAACCTCAAAAAAAGATTTTTGGGGAAAGGGGAAATAGTGCCCTCTCTATACCTTCCTCTTCATCTGCCATCCTCTTAGAAAAACTTGGGGAATTTCTGCTTTTCGTTTTTTCTTCTTGACTTTTTATAAAGTTATGATATAATAAAAAAGAAAAGGTAAAGAAATTGTTTAATATGGATGATTTAGGATTTTATGTATTTGTAGGGATGATGGGAGCTTTTGGAGTAATAGTTTTACTTTGTGCTAAAATAAGTGACTGGAAAGCAAAAGGCAAGAAGAAGGCAAACTGAAAGGAGGCTGATAGATAATGGCTATTGCAATACCAAAGTCTACATTGAAAGTATTAAGTGACCTTACTGGAGAAGTAGTATTTAACCGAGCATTAAATGTTGCTTTAAAGGATAGTATAGAACATCGATTAGAAAAGATTGGGAAAAATTTAGAAACTTATCAAACAAAATACGGTATGAAGTTTGATGATTTTAAAATTTTATGGAATCAAGGAAATGTTAAAAATCAATCCTCTTATGAAGTAGAAAAGGATTTTTTAGAATGGGAAGGATTAATAATGAGAAAAGCCAAACTTAAGGAGATATCTAAATGGCTCATATAGATGCTTATTCCTTCCTAAAAGGGGTCATTGAAGTCTGTAATAAATCTAATATTGTAACTACATACGAATCTAACATAGAAGATGACCTTATAGTGAAAGTTAGAGTTTACCTTATAAAAGGTGCCTTTATAGATATTTTTTACAATGCTGGTAATCAAAAGACTTCATTTTGCTTTAATCGAAAATAAAAAAAGAACCTATGGAGTAGATAATGCCTTACCAATGGGATGGCATATTCATCCTTTTGACAATTCACAAACTCATATTCCATCTGGCACTATAACATTTGAAGAGTTTATTAAAACCATAGAGAAAAATTTACTTAATAACTAATTCAGACGCATTTAACAACGATGATTAAATAATAAGATGGGTTGGGCTTAAAAATTAAGTCTAGCCCCTTTTTGTTTTTTTAGCGTAATGCCTCAGTTAGACGCTCATAGCTCAATTTTACATCTGATAACTGAGGGGTTACCACTGGGTTCTCTGTGCCTATGTGGTGGTTAGATTATACCAAATTTCACGAAAGTCCAGATTTAACAAGTTGTCAATAAATAAAGGTGTAGAAAAATGAAGCGGTTTGAGATTTTTGAGCATACAGCAGATATTGGTATTATTGCTTACGGTAAAACACTTAAACAGGCTTTTGCTAATACTGCTTATGGGATGTTTTCTATCCTTATTGCTAACTTAAATCAGGTCGAAACCCCAAAAACAGTGCAAATTGAGGTCTCTGGAAATGACCTGGAAGAGATTTTAGTTGCTTTTTTAAGTGAATTGTTGTATAATCATACAGTCGGGAATTTAATACTTAAGAAATTTAGCGTCAAAGAGATAGGAGCTACTTCTCTTAAGGCTAAGGCATCAGGGGAAATGTATGACCCCAATAGACATGAACTATTGCGGGAAATTAAAACAGTTACCTACCATCAATTGAAGATAGAAGAAAAAGAAGGATATTTTAGAATTCAGGTTATATTTGACATTTAGAAGGTTTTCGGATAAATGGTTAAGGTTAGGAAGCCAGTATGGAAGTTGGGTTAGGAAGTTGGTAACACCAGTTCATCCAGGAATGGGATAAATTGAGAGACAAGACCAACTTCATAACCCCTAAACCAAACCGGCATCTTAACCCTAACCACCTTACCAAGAATGTGGGTGAAGAAAAAACTTTCTACTTGTGAACACTAATAAAATCAACACTCAAATTTATCCGAGAGCGTTCATTTAGTATTGGAGGTGATAAAATGGGATTAATTTATAAAAAAATTACCATTGGTGGAGATAAAGGTGAGATGGCAGTGAATGCTTTATTTGACACTGGAGCATCTGAATCTTTTATTCATGAAAATATAGCTAATCAAATAGCCACTACCTTAAAACTTCATCTTCCAAGAAGGTTTGAATTAGGTAAAGGAACTATGTTAGTAGATACCTCTACCGGCGTTTTAGATGTAATAGTAAATGGTGCTAATTTATTTGGAGCTTTTTTGGTAGCCAAAGAACTTTCTGAGGAGGCAATTTTAGGAGCAGATTTCTTACAAAGGTGGAAGATTAGTATTGACATAGAAAAAGAGGAGCTACTTATTGACGAAAAGGCATTAAAATTAAAACTTGCTTCAGCTAATTCAGCTAATAATAAAAAGGTCTGTGCTATTTTGGCTGCCGCTGGACAGGGGAAAAGATTAGGTAAACCAATACCAAAAGCAGTAGTTATGCTTAGTAACCACCCAATGATTTATTATTCGCTAAAGGTTTTATCTGAATCAGAGCTAATCGATTACATTTTAGTAGTTGTACCAAAGGAAGGTATTGCCTATTGTCAACGCGAGGTGGTAGAAAAATATAAGTTTGCAAAAGTAGATAAGGTTATAGAAGGTGGAAAACATCGCCAGGATTCGATTTACAATGGATTAAAAGAAGTACTTCCGAATACAGACCTGATACTTATCCATGATGGAGTAAGACCTTTTGTTACACATCAATTAATAGAGGAGACTATTGCAGATGCCAAAGAAGTAGGAGCAGCTATTGTCGGTGTACCACCAATAGATACTATTAAATCAATAAATAATGGGCAGTGGATTGAAGAGACATGGGACCGTGATAGTATAGTTATGATTCAAACACCACAAGCGTTTAAATATGACATACTTAAAGATGCCTATGAAAAGGCTTATCAAGATAATTTTTATGCTACAGATGATGCTTTATTAGTTAGACGACTTGGTGGAAGGGTAAAGTTGGTAAAGGGGGATTATGAAAATATTAAAATTACTGTTCCACATGATTTATTAGCAGCAGAGGCGATATTAAAACTAAGGGAGTCAAAAGGAGAAAATGGCTATTTTAAAGTTAAGTAAAGATAATGAAAACGAAGAAATTGAATTTGAATTAAATTATCTTAAGTCTTTAACCACTACCCAGAAATTTCAAATGATGGTTCAAAAGACGCATGAATTGATTAACCTCTTGAAGAAAAATGGACACAGAAAAACTACTCAAGTTATTAAAAGAACATAAGGCTAAGTTTGTAATAATTGGAGCTACAGCTTTTCCGGTGCATGGTTATGTCCGGGCAAGCATAGATATAGATATCTTTATAAAAGCAGAGAGAGCTAATGCGGAAAAAGTATGGACGGCATTAAAGAATTTTGGATATGATGTTAGAGACATTACTATAGAAGATCTTTTAACTAAAAAAATATTAATTCGCCAGTATGTTATAGAAACGGATATTCATCCTTTTGTTAAAGGAGTAACATTTGATGAAGTTTGGAAGAATAAAGTAAAAGCTAAATTTGGCAATACCTTTGTTTGGTTTGCTTCGTTGGATGATCTGATTAAGATGAAAGGTGCTGCCGGACGACCTAAAGATTTAGAGGATTTGAAATACTTAGTTCGATTGAAAAAGGGCGAAGAAACTAAGTTTTGAATGTGGGAGAAAACTCTATCTAAATGTAAGGATGGTTTAATAACATGCGAGTTGGAATAGGAGTTGACATTCATAAATTAGTCGAAGGTAGAAAATTAATCTTAGGCGGTGTAGAAATCCATTATGAGAAGGGACTCGATGGAGATTCAGATGCGGATGTTCTATTGCATGCTATTATTGATGCCTTATTAGGTGGAATTGGAGAGAGAGATATTGGCAGAACCTTTGGGGTTGGCAAGCCTGAGTTGATGGGAATATCAAGCATTACATTATTAGAAAAGGCGTATGAAATACTTAAAAATAAAAATTTTATTATAAATAATATCGATGCCTCTGTTATCGCTCAAGAACCCAAATTAACTCCATACCTTGAGCAAATGAAAAAGAATATTGCAAAAGTAGTTAATATGGAAGAAGAGGAGGTAAATATTAAAGCTACTACTGCTAAAGGACTTGGTATAATTGGAGAAAAAGAAGCAATTGCCTGTCTAGCAGTAGTAAGTGTAGTTAAGGTAGGCTATGGAACAGAAGGTTAGAGTAAGATTTGCTCCTTCACCAACTGGCTATCTTCATTTAGGAGGTGTCAGAACTGCATTATTTAACTGGCTATTTGCTAGGCATTACAAAGGGAAATTTATCTTAAGAATTGAAGATACCGATTTAGAACGCTCTGCAACCGCATCAGAAGGCACTATTATTAGCTCTTTAAAATGGCTTGGGCTTGACTGGGATGAGGGACCTGAGGTAGGTGGTGAGTATGCCCCTTATCGTCAACGAGAAAGACTTAAGTTTTACCAGGATTATGCCGATAAACTTTTACAAGATGGTAAAGCATATTATTGCTATTGTCAAGAGGAGGAATTGGAGGCTAAAAGAAAACAAGCCCTGCAAGAAAAAAGACACCCAGGCTACGATGGTAAATGTAAAGATTTAACCGAATCTGAAAGACAACAATTAGCAAACTCGGGTAGAAAACCAGTAATTAGATTTAAAATCCCAGAACTAAAGGAGAAGATTGTAGTAAATGATTTAATTCGCGGGGAGGTAGAATTTTCACCAGAAGTACTACATGACTTTGTAATTATTCGCTCTGATGGTGTTGCAGCATATAATTTTGCGGTGGTTATTGATGATTATTTAATGAAAATAACACATGTCATTCGTGGAGAAGACCATTTATCAAACACACCAAAACAAATATTACTTTATCAAACACTAAAATTTACCCTACCACAATTTGCACATTTGCCTATGATTTTAGGGCAAGATGGTGCAAGGTTCTCCAAGCGCCATGGGGCAACATCAGTTGAGGCATATCAAGAACTTGGCTATTTACCAGAGACAATGGTCAATTATTTAGCACTAAGAGGCTGGTCTCCATCAGAGTTTGGAAAGGAAATTTGCTCAATAGAAGAATTAATCAAAGACTTCTCTTTAGATAGAGTGACTAAAAGCCCGGCTATTTTTGATTTGGATAAGTTAAATTGGATGAGCGGCAATTACATCAGAAATGCTGATTTAGATAGATTGACTAAATTGGCTATCCCTTATTTGAAAAATAAAGGCTTTTTGAAATGTTGTAGTGATTTTGAGTGGGTAAAAAGTGTAGTTGATTTGGTTAAAAGCCATCTAAATTGCCTATCTGAAATTACTGACAATGTAGACTACTTGTTTAATTCAGAAGTAATATTAGAGGATGAATCTAAAGAGGTATTAAAAGGAGATATGGCAACTCAAGTATTAGATTGTTTCTATAAGAAATTAGAAAAGATGGACGATTTAACTACAGAGAAGATAAGTGGAATGATTAAAGATATTGGGAAAGAAATTGGAGTAAGATGCAAGGATTTATTTCTGCCTATTCGAGCAGCATTGACGGGTAAAATACATGGCCCTGAGTTACCTAAAATTATCTCAGTACTAGGGAAGGAAATTTGTCTAAAGAGAATTAGAATTGGGTGAGAAAAGACCAAGATTAACAAGAGAATTACTTTGAAAATGGAGGGAAATGATGTATACATACACTCACTATAGTATTAGAATCTAACTATCCAGAAGAAGGGTATACAGTAAGAGTTCCTGCTTTACCTGGTTGTGTTACTTATGGGCGGAATAAAGAAGAGACCATTGAAAGAGCCGAAGATGGTATTGAAGGTTTTGTAGAGAAGGATTACAAAAAGCAGGTGAGCCTATTCCAGAGGATAGTGGTAGCGTAGAATTGGCTATGGTGAGAATCTAAAAAGTTGAAAAATAGGAGGACAAAAATATGGTTAAAGTAATAAGTGAGCTTTCAAATGTAGGACTTATTATCCCAACTAAGATATGTGAAGCACTTGGGATAAAAAACGATGATAAATTCTTATTATTTGGAGATAAAAACAGTATATTTTTAAAACGAATACAAAAAAAAGAGGATGAAACTAAAGAGAAAGTACTTAGACTGTTAGACTATTTTTCTTCTAAATTTAAAGAAGAAGGAATAACCAAAGATGATATAGAAAGAGAAATACAAGTTATAAGGAATCAAGAATGATTAAAATTGTAATGGATACAAATACTCTGATTTCTGCTTTAGGTTGGGAAGGTAATGAGAGAAGGATATTCAAGAATGTATCTTTAATAAAATTAACCTGATTGAAAGTGAAGAATTAATCGAAGAATTTGTAAGAGTAATGTTAAGACCCAAATTTGACTTTATATTAAATGAAAAGAAAGAAGAATTTGTGGAGTCTCTAATAGAAATAAGTGAATTGGTAAAATCAGATGTTAAAGTTAATGTTATTAAAGAAGATGAACCAGATAATAGAGTTCTTGAGTGTGCAGAAGCAGGAAAAGTAGATTATATTATCTCAGGAGACAAACACTTATTGAAATTAAAGGAGTATAAAAATATTCCTATCATAGAGGCAGCAGAGTTCCTAAGATATAGAAAGGATTAAAAGATGCCATTAAAAATTTATAATACACTTACTCGAAAAAAAGAGGAATTTAGACCAATAGAAGAAGGTAAGGTAAAGATGTATGTCTGTGGCCTTACTCCATACTCAGATTGCCACATGGGACATACACGCTGCTATGTTACCTTTGATATTATTCGTAGATATTTAGAATATAAAGGCTATGAAGTAACCTTTATCCAAAATTTTACCGATATTGATGATAAGATAATCGAACGAGCTAAACAACGAAATACCTCGTGTGATGAGCTGGCAAAAAAATACATCGATGAATATTTTAAATATATGGATAAGTTAGGCATCAAAAGGGCTACATCATATCCCAAGGTTACTGAACATATTCAAGAGATTATTAAGGTTGTGGAGGTTTTGATTGAAAAAGGCTCTGCTTACCAGGTTGAGGGAGAGGTATTTTTTGAGGTAGGCAATTTTAAAGAATATGGTAAACTAAGTGGTAGGAGTTTAGATGAGATGATTCATGGTACACGATTTGAGGTAGATGCTCGCAAAAAAGCCCCTGCTGATTTCTCATTATGGAAGTCAGCTAAAGAAGGTGAACCTTGCTGGGATAGCCCATTTGGAAAAGGAAGACCTGGTTGGCATATTGAATGTTCTGCTATGGCTATTAAATACTTAGGTGAAACCTTTGATATTCATGGTGGAGGGCGAGATTTGATGTTCCCTCATCATGAAAACGAAATAGCACAGTCTGAAAGCTATACAGGTAAGCAATTCGCTAATTTCTGGATTCATAATGGCATGGTAACCTTAAATGAAGAAAAGATGTCTAAATCTCTTGGCAATGAGTTTCTGATAAAAAATGTTTTAGAAAAATATTCACCAGATGCCATCAGGTTATTCTTCATTGGAACGCATTATAAGGTGCCAGTAGAATTTTCACTTGAGAACTTAGACCAGGCAAAGGCGGGTATTCAACGATTTTACAATACATTAAGAAATGTAGATGACTTCCTTAAAATTGAACCTACTACCTCAATCGATGGTGAAATGCAAAGATTACCTAAAGATGCACATAAAACACTGCTTGAATTTAACATAGACCAGATTGAAGAAAAGGATAAGGAATTTTATGAGGCTATCAAACAAACAGAGGAAAGATTTACTCAAGCAATGGATGATGATTTTAATACACCCATTGCATTAGCTGCATTATATGATTTGGTCACTGCAATTAACAAATTTATCTCTAATATGAATACATTATATGAATGCTCACGATTTTCAGGTAGGGTATTACTTAAATTAGCACAGGAGACACTTTATAAATTTGGGGATATTTTTGGATTGTTTAAAGAGGCAGAAGAGGTGCAAAAGAATGAATTAGTGCCTAAATTAATGGAGGTAATAATTAATATCAGACAGATGGCAAGAGCTAAAAAAGACTGGGAGACTTCTGATAAAATCCGGGCAGAATTGAATAAGTTAGGTATCACATTAGAAGATACCTTACATGGGACTAAGTGGAGACTAACAAAGTAAGACTTTAGTCATCTGAAGTGGGATTCTGGTAATCTGTAAAGAGAAGCCTCTCGGATAAAAAGGTTCAAGGATTAAGGTGAACGGAAAAGAGAAAGATAAGGAGTTATGAGGATTTAGAGGTATACCAAAAGTTGTGTGAATTGCATCTGGAGACCTGAACGCTTACCACTTGTGAAATCAATGGGCAGATGAAGGGCAGGGGAAGACCTTGTTCCTTGCACCTTGATCCTTGTTCCTTCGGTGGGGGTGAAGAAGGAATTATCTGCTCGGAAAGGCTAATAAAATCAACACTCAATTTTATCCGAGAGTGTTTGTAAAGAGCAAAAGGAGGTAAGAACAATGACAAGATTTTTTGATGAGGAGTTAAATGAGTTAAAGGAAAAATTACTTTACATGGGTGGAATAGTAGAAAAAATGATAGACTTGGCTATTCGTGGATTAATAGAAAGAAATAAAGACTTAGCACAAGAGGTATTTAAGTATGAGAATGAGATAAATATGCTCCATATTGAGGTAGATGAGCTGTGTATAAAGTTGATTGCATTACATCAGCCAACAGCAGTAGATTTAAGACTTCTTACCGCAGCAATGAAGATAAATAGTGAATTAGAACGGATGGGTGACCAATCGGTCAATATCTCAGAAAATACCGCAGTATACTTACAATATCCTCAGTTAAAACCATTAATTGATACCCCTCGAATGGCAGAAATAGCACGCCAGATGGTTAGAGATAGCCTGACATCATTTGTCAAAGAAGATGTAGCATTAGCTCGCTCAGTGCTTGAACGAGATGATGAAGTAGATGATTTAAAAGACCAAATATTCCGTGAGCTTTTAACTTACATGATGTCAGATCCAACTACTATTCAACGGGCACTTTCATTAATACTTATCTCTCGAAATATTGAACGAATTGCAGACCATGCTACTAATGTTGCTGAAGATGTTGTCTTCATGGCGTTAGGCAAGGATATAAGACACCATATTGAGGAGAAAAGTGAACAGTAAACAGTAAATAGAAAAATTTCAGGACGGTTCACTTTTGTTTGAAAGCTTGCGGAAAGAAAGGAGAGTTGAAATTGGAAATTCGAAATTAGAAATTAGGGAGAGAAGTAAAAGCCAAATTTCTAATTTCCAATTTCAATTTTCTGTGGACGCTTACAAATAAATATCCGAAAGAAATCATAGGAAAAACAATAAAATGAACCGTCCCAAAATTTCTACCTCCTACTGACTACTGATTACTGATCACTTTATTCTTGGGTGCTAAATGAGCATTTTAGATGCATTAATTTTAGGTATAGTTCAAGGACTAACAGAATTTATCCCGATTAGTTCATCCGCCCATCTTGTAATTGTTCCAAAATTATTACAGATTGACAAACCTCCACTTGTTTTTGATGTCTTTCTACATTTTGGAACATTGTTGGCACTTATTTTAATTTACTGGCAGGATATTTTAAGACTTATCACTGCCTGCGGTGATATTTTCTTAAAAAGGGAATTTAAAGGTATTGAGGAAGATATTTATAAAAGATTAGCTTTTTTAATCATCCTTACCACAATTCCTACAGGTTTTATGGGAATATTTTTTAAAGAATATGTAGAGATACTGTTTAAGAATGTCATATCGGTAGGATTTTTTCTCTTAGGCACTGGGTTTATACTGGCTATTGGGCAGCGTAAGTTAGGTGGTAAAAAAGACATTTTAAATATAACCATCGTAGATGCCTTGCTTATTGGATTAGCGCAAGGATTAGCTATTGCACCTGGTATCTCTCGGTCGGGAATAACTATTGTTGCGGGTTTATCTCGTGGAGTAAATAAAGAATTATCAGCTAATTATGCCTTCTTAGCTGCCATACCTGTTATTTTAGCCGCAACTATTTTAGAGGCTAAGGAATTAGGAGAATGCGTAATTAGCCTCCACATAATTTTAATTGGTGTATTATCTGCCTTTATAAGTGGCTATTTGGCAATTAAGATACTTTTAAAAATAGTTAGGCGTGGAAAACTAAGCATATTTCCACTCTATTGCTGGATAGTAGGACTAATCGTAATATTGAAAACATATTGACAATATTAGGGTTATTGTGGTATAATAGAAAGAGATAGATATAACTCACGAAATAAAGGGTAACTATACTCAACACCGTTACAAATTGCGATTTTAGAAACGGCTCACTTTAGCGTGAAAGCTTGCGGTTAAAAAATGAATATGAAATTAGAAATTAGAAATTGGGGAAAGAAGTGAAGACCTAATTTCTAATTTCCAATTTCTAATTTCCAAAAGAAATCACAGGGAAAACGATGAAAATAAACCGTCCCTAAATAGCTTAGTTAATGGCAGTCTCCAGTATATTTACCCAATTACCAAATTAAGGAGAGGTATCTTGTTTCACCCGGTTAGTGGTATCAGTTACATCGAAATAATATATAAAAGGAAGGTAATGATAATTCTTATCTTTCTGATGACAGTTATTAGTGTATTCACTGCAAATAATATTATCAGACCAACTTATCAGGCGGTAGTAAAGGTTTTAATAGAAGGACCTAAAGGAGTTGAGGCTCCATTTACTGAAGAATTAAGTGAAGTAGCACTTGAGCGAGGCTCCAATATACTTAAGACACAAAGTGAAATAATAAAAAGTGATCCTATAATTGAAGAGGTAGTCAGAAGATTAAAATTAGATAAAAGAGAGATAAGTCCAACTTTTACTGAGAAATATCTTGGTTATATTGACTCTTTTATTAAAGAAACAATTAAGTTACCAATGACACTCTTTACTAAAGAAGAAAAAGTACAAAAAAAGACAGAATCCTCTCTTTTTCGAAGGATAGTAAAAGATGTAAAAAGCAATGTTGAAATTGTACCTATTAAGCTAACAGACATTATCAAGGTAACGGTCAATGACTATGATTCTGAAATGGCAGCAAAAATTGCAAATACAATAGTTCAAGTTTATATAGACCAGTCGCTTGATATTAAAAGTAGTGAAGCTCGAAATGCATATTATTTTATTACAGAACAACTAAAAATTATGAATTCTAAATTAAAAAAATATGAAGAGGCATTGAAGGATTTTAAAGAAGGAGAAGGAATTATATCACTACCGGCTGAGGTACAGAGTAAAGTAACAAATCTATCAAGCTTTGAGGCAGAATATTATAAATTACAAGCAGGAAGAAAGGAATTACAGGAAAGTTATGAAGGTCTAAAAGAGAAATTCAATCTTCAGGATGAAAAAATAATTTCCGCTACTACTATTAGTGAAAATCCTATAGTTAAAAGTCTTAAGGCAGACCTGACATCTTTAGAGATTAAACTACCAACTTTATTAAATAAATATGGCAAAAATCATCCAAAGGTTATAGAAGTAAAATCAGAAATAAATGAGGTTACTTCAAAACTAAAGAGTGAGGTGGAAAAGGTTATAAGTCAGGAAGTATCGACATTAAATCCAATTCACGAGGATATAAAGGAAAAGTTAATAATGTTTGAAACTGAGATAAATGCTTTAGATGCAAAAGGAAAAGCTTTAATTACTACAATTGATGGATATAAATCAAGTCTTGAAAATTTAGCAGAAAAGGAACTGATATTAGCCAGACTTACCCGTGAAGTTACCTCAACCGAAAAAATATATAATATCCTTTTAGAAAAGCAACAAGAGGCTATGATTTCTGAGGCAATAAAGATTGGAAATATCAGGGTTGTAGAACCCGCATTAGTACCTACCACACCAATAAGTCCAAATAAAACACGAAATCTACTTATAGGTACTCTGGTATCTCTTATGGTTGGAATTACATTAGCATTTATATTAGAATATCTTGACCACTCTTTCAAAACAGCAGAGGAGATAGAGGAATATTTAGAATTACCTGTATTAGGATTAATCCCAAAGAAAAAATAAGGAATTAACTGATGAAAAGAAGAAGAAGAAGAAGAAAAGAACATACAGAATATAAGCCTAACATACTTTTTGATTTTAATTTAAGGTCTTCATTTGGAGCGGCATTTTACAATTTGCTTGGAAAAGTATACTTACAGGTAAAAGAAAACTCATTAAAGACAATATTAATTACCAGTGCAACTCAAGGAGAGGGAAAGAGTATTGTGGCGGCAAACCTGGCATTAGGCTTTGCAATGCTAAATGAGATGAAAACAGTATTTATAGATAGTGATTTGTATCATCCAAGTCTACATTATATTTTTAATTTAAATAAAACACCAGGATTATCTGAGATTTTAATCGATGAATGTAGTCTTAACTTTATCTTAACAAAATCAAATATTAATAATTTAAGTGTAATTACAAGTGGTAAGACATCACCAAGTACATCAATGTTATTAGGCTCAAATAAAATGGGTGAGATTATTCACCAACTAAAGGATTTAGTTGATATTATCTTACTTGATAGTGCACCTGTAATGTCAAGTAGTGATCCATTAGTTCTATGTCCTTATGTGGATAGAGTAATCCTTGTTATTGAAGCAGATAAGACGCAACGAGAAATAGTCCAACGAGCCCAAACATCTATAGAATCTACTCAAACTAAAATATTAGGTGTAGTGTTAAATAAGAAAGAATATATTCTACCTCACTATATTTATAGCAAACTTTATCATTACAAAGGTTATCAATATTATTAATTTTTTAAATTAATGAATATTCGTTTATTTAAGTTAAGCCCATTCATTAAATTCAAGTAATCTTTCACTAATGTATATAAGAAAACCTCTGCATAACTTCTACCTTTTAAATTAGTAATAGAGTGATATTTATTCAAAGCTAAAGTAGTGGTGAGATAATCTACCTGTTTGATTTGTGTTTTATACTCTTTTAATGCCTCTTCTTTTTTAGAGATTACATTTTTAATATCTACAACAATATTAGGGATTAAAGGAGTCCACACTCCATACGCACAAATATTAAAATCAAATTTAACATTTTTAGACAGGTCTAAAAATATTCTATTTAATTCAAAATGGTCAATATGGTTATCCAAAAACCAGGGTAGATAAACTAAATTTGGGTTTATCTGATTAAATATCCCAGATAATCTATTAATCAGATTTTTGTTTGATTTTAATTTTGTTTCAGGCTCATCTAAAAATATCAGATTTTCGATACCTAAAATTTTAGTGGCAGCAATTGCCTCTTGTTTCCTTGTCTTTTCTAATAACTCCTTATCTTCAAAAGATGGGTCTCCTGCTCTACCATCAGTAAAGTAAACAATAGTTACCTTATCTTTACCAAGAATGTGTTTATGTAATGTACCACCACAACCTATTACATCATCATCAAAGTGTGGAGATAATGCTAAGATATTATCTCCATCAGGTTTATCCACCACTTTTGGGCAAAAAATCAGGTTTTTGGGTCTTAAAAAGGTTTTTATATAATCTTTTATTTGTTGAGAAAGTATTCTATTTAACATCTTTAACCAACCGATTAAATACTGTTAGATATTCTTGCAGAAATTCTTGTTGACTAAATTGCATTTCTACTCTTTTCCTTCCTGCCATACCCATTTTTTCTGCCTTTTCTTTATCTTTTAATAGATTCAATATCTTCTTACTTAATTCCTCTGCATCATTAGGTGTAAATAAAAGACCCGTTTCCTCATCAACTATTAGTTCTGGTATTCCGCCAATTCTACTTCCAATCACAGGTTTTGCAGATGCCATTGCCTCATATATACTCAAAGGACTATTTTCAACAACAATAGATGGCAAGACAACAATATTAGCTCTATAATAAAAATCTAAAGTCTCCTCATAAAGCACTCTACCATAAAAGTTAACATTACTTTCTATCTGTAAAATCTTACATTCGTTTTCCAATTCCCCTTTCTCTGGTCCATCCCCTACTATATCCAATGAGGCATTTGGAATAGTTGATAAAACATTAGAAAATGCCTTTAATAATATACCTACTCCCTTACTCCGATAAAGGTCTCCAATGAAAAGTACTATATTTTTTTGATTATCAGGCGTAGCTACTGGATATTTTGAATAATCTATGCCAAATGGGATAAATAAAGCATCTAATCCATAATCCTTCATTGCATTCTTCATAAACATACTTGGAGTAATAAATAAAGTTACTACCTTCTTTAACAAATACTTATTAATTTTCTTAGGTATAAATTGAAGGATAAAATCCCTTAATGATATACAACCTTCAAAATAACACGAAATCCCAAAACCTTTATTATTACAAATCTCTCTATTTGTTTTTTTCACACCAGTAGCAATAGGACACAGTAGTCTGTAATCATGCACCGTCTGAACAATGGGTGCTTTATTTCGACAAGCTAAGAGAATTGTATTAGGAAAGATATAATTATGATGAATGTGGATAATATCAGGTTTTATCTTTTTTATCCATCTTCTTAATGCAATAAATAGAGGTATATTAATATAATTATATTTAATATATCTAATAAATTTTATTCCTGGTGAGTAACGATAGGAATAACAAATTTCTTTATTCTCATCCTCAGCGGAATAAGTAAAGATAAATATTTTAACACCTTCTTTTTCTAACAACTTAGATATTTTTTTTCGATATATATTGGTTCCACCACCACTACTACAATTATCATGTATTACCAAAACTTTCATTATAATTATTATAATTCACAATCAAATTTGTGTCAACCAAAAATACATGCATTCAGATAGAGTGTTCTCGTACCACCTTTACTCCTATTCCACCGCGTATATTCCATACTGCCTCGATTTTTGCCCAT
Source organism: bacterium (assembly GCA_040754115.1). Classification (GTDB taxonomy): domain Bacteria; phylum UBA9089; class CG2-30-40-21; order CG2-30-40-21; family SBAY01; genus JBFMDD01. The sequence goes on along the minus strand of JBFMDD010000159.1, from coordinate 10,306 downwards.
TTGGGGTTTACTTTGGTTATAAAATCCTCAAATATCTTATTGGTTGCATGTTCCTGAAATATCCCAATGTTTCTATACCCATTAAGATAAAGTTTTAACGCCTTTTGCTCTACAAGATACTTATTAGGCTTATACGCAATAGTGATAGTAGCAAAATCTGGCAGACCTGTCTTAGGGCATACGGTGGTAAATTCATTGGTGTTTAACTCTACAATATAATCCTTATCATGATATTGATTTTCTATCACCTCTAATTCAGGCACAATCTTTAACTCTCGTATCTTATCCTGTTTTCCTTCATAACCTGTTTTTGCCATTTTTTATACCCTCTCTTTACACCGAATTGCACGAATAATATTATACTCAACACCGTTACAAATTGCGATTTTAGAAACGGCTCACTTTAGCGTGAAAGCTTGCGGTTAAAAAATGGATATGAAATTAGAAATTGGGGAAAGAAGTGAAGACTTAATTTCCAATTTCTAATTTCCAAAAGAAATTACAGGGAAAACGATGAAAATAAACCGTCCCTAAATAACTCAGTTAATGGCAGTATCCAGTATAATTTTTTAACTTAAGTCTTTTAAATACATTTGGGAATCTTTTTTCTTCTGTATGAGGGAGAAAAAGAGCGGCTATGTATTCATTCATAAATTTTGAATTATCAGCCAGCTCAATATTTGTCATTGAGTTGGCGATTTTTTTTGCAGTGTCAAATGTCTGTTTTGACAATGCACAAAGTGTTGCCCCAAGTAAAGAGCCATTCCCAATAAATGTAAATTTTGAAGATGGCATCTCTGGAAAAAGGCCGATAGTAATTGCCTTTTCTATTTCAAGATGAAAGCCTAAATTCCCAGCGATTATTATCTTAGAAATATCAGAAATACTCAGTCCTACGCTATTGAGTAATGTAGAAACCCCCGCATACATTGCTCCTTTAGCTCGAATGAGGTCATCAATATCAGGTTCGGTAATAACTATATCTGAGGAGATGTCTGTTTCGTCAGCATAACAAAGCACATATTCCTTTACCCATTCTCTTGTTCTAATTCGCGGAGTATCAATCTCGGTATTAAACTTTCCATTCTGATATATTATTCCCACCTCCAATAATTCTGCCACCAGGCTAATCAATCCTGCTCCACATATTCCTTTTGGAGGTTTATGACCACTTGTAATGAGCATTGGTTCATAATCATTACTTATTTCTACCTGCTCAATTGCCCCGATCGTAGCGCGCATTCCATGTTTTATTGTTCCTCCTTCAAATGCAGGACCTGCAGAACATGATGTAGTTACTAACCATTCCTTATTTCCAAGCACTACCTCACCATTTGTTCCAATATCAATGTAGAGTGTTAATTCATCAGATTGAAAAAGTCCTGTTCCAAGCACGCCTGCAGTAATATCTCCTCCTACATAACTTGCCACCCCAGGAAGGATGTAAAGGTGGACATATTCTAAAAATTCAAGCCCAATTTTTGATGCCTGTATTTCAATAGCAGAGTTTGTAACAGGAACATAGGGCGCTTCACGAAGGTATTTAGGGGTAATCCCTAATAATAGATGAATCATAGTAGTATTTCCTGAGGCAACAATATAGGAAATTTCATCTCGAGTTATATCTTTTTCTTTAAGTATTTGAGTTATTAATGAGTCAATTGTTTTGACCACGGTCTCTTGTAATATTTTAAGACCATTGCCCTTTAGGGAATAAACTATTCGAGTGATAATATCCTCTCCATAAGCAATCTGAGCATTATAATCTGATGCAGTAGCTAAAATATCTCCAGATGAAAGATTGATAAGCCTTACATAAATAGATGTTGTCCCAACATCTATAGCTATTGAAAAATGCCTATTGGTCTTATTTCCCTTTTCAATATTTACTATCTTTGGCTTATCTTTATCTTCTTCAAGCAATGTTAGAGTTACCTTAAAGTTTGCTTCTCTTAAGGTATTAGGAAGTTTATTTAAAGAAAAGAGATTTATCGAGCAATCTTCAAAATTATATATTTTTTTAAGGCTTCTTTTAACCCGTGAGAAATCATCTATATTATCTTCTTTAGTTGGTGTGGGAAGTTCAAGATAGTATTTCTTCAATAGAGGATTTAGTTTATAATCAGGTATTAAATCTCTTAGTGCTTCTGGAATAAGTAGTCGTTGTGACACTGCCTTTTCAAGCATGCGCTTGTCTGAAAATTGTGATTCTGGTGGAATTCTGACCACAAGGTCACTTTTTACCTTAGATGCACAAGCCAGCCGGTAGCCTTTTTTAATCTCATCAGTAGTTAGTTTCTCAGAGATGCCTCCTTCAATCTCTCCAGATTCAATAATTACCTTACACTTACCACAGGTCTGATTTCCGCCACAAGAAGCAGTAATATAAAGCCCCGCAGCAGCAGCTACACGAAGTAGATTCTCACCCGCCGCTGCATCTCCTATCTCTCCACCTGGATGAAATATAACTTTATATTGTTTCATTGCTACCTCACCATTCCCTAAACATTAAATCCAATTCGTAAGTCAATATCCAACCTCCATTAAACATAATCCTTGTGGAGGAACCACAGGACTTGCTTTAGTTCTATCCTTTGAGTCTAAAATATGCTTAACATCTACTGGTGTCAATTTCCCTCTACCCACATCTATCAAAGTACCTACAATAGTCCTGATCATATTGAATAGAAATGCGTTTGCCTTTATATCAAAATAGATAAACTCATTTTCCTTTTCAATCCTAAATTCTTCAACATTTCGTACAGGATTCTTTATGGACTTTAGCTCTGATGCAAATGCACTAAAATCATGCACCCCAACAATGAATTTACAGGCATTGAGCATATCTTCTAAATTAAGCTTAAATGATACCCAATAGACATAATGGCGATAAAATACATCCGTGTATTTAGAGTTAAGGATTGAATATCTATACATTCTATACTTAGCGCAAAAGCGTGCATGGAAGGTATCTTCTACTTTGCAGGCATCATAGACTACTATATCTTTCGGCAGGTGGCTATTGAGTGCCTTTGGAAATGCCTCGACCGGAATATTGGAATTGGTAAAGAAATTAACAACCTGAGATTTTGCATGTACTCCTGCATCAGTTCTGCTGGCACAGATAAGTTTAATATCCTCAGATGTTAATTTTTTCAAGGCATCCTTTAAGGTATTACTAACTGTATTTACCTTAGGTTGTGTTGCCCAACCATGATAATTTGTTCCATCATAAGCGAATGTAAGTTTGATATTTTGCATGAATATTACTATACCATGTAGAGGTAAGTTTTGTCAATATTTTCATTTATCCAGGGTGCATGTAATAATAAAAGTAGGTAAGTTTTTTGGGTGGTGTAAAAGGGGATGTGGAGATAGGAGAGATAGGGAGATATTTTTTAAAATCCTTAAAATCTTGCGGTCACCCTGTTAGAAAGGACTTTTCTAACGAGGTCTATTTCTTAAAATCTCACGACTTTGTGGGGTGCCGCCAAAATTCGAGACATGGATTTACCTCTCCCTTTACTCTTAATGAACTACCTTTAGAACATCACCCGTTCTATAAAATGCACCTGCTGTAAGACCATTAGCTATCGCTTCGGCGTTGTTTGCATATTCAGGTAAGCCTGTAACATGTAACTTCGATTTTGGCACTGTCGTGCCAATGCCGAGGTTGTCCGAAGTCTTCAGTGAACCTCGTATCACTGCTCAGAGTACCACTCGATCAAAATTCCACAAATTCCTTCGGATAGTGGCTCAGATCTAATTTTTCTTCTTCAAGATTTAACCTAATCCCCCATTCCTGCATTGCCAAAGCTCCAAATAATATCTCGATATTCTTTCCATCATCATCCACCCCAATATTATTAAGCACTCTTGCGTGACATCTAATGGGTAACCCTTCGAGCATCCCTTCAATCCAGCAATTCTGGGTTACCTGATGAACCTTACCCCCAAGGTTCACCGATTCCGGCTTGGTAATGTCAAAAGTTGGCAACCTTACCGCAACATCTTTGACAACATAGGTATTTTTGGCGCCTGAATCAAATAATGCCCAACATTCATACCCCATAACTTCAATATTTTCCTTTATTCGTCCCATTTTATTTTGCCTCCCTTAATTTTTGATTTATTCAGGTCTCCAATTTCTATTAAAAAAAGTCCCAAATTTTTACATATTTGGGAGGTCCCGTAAAAATTCGGGACCTCCTTTTTTTTGCCCTAATGCACCACTTTCAGAACATCATCAGTTCTGTAAAATGCACCTGCTGTAAGACCTACAGTTATCGCTGGAGCATTATCTGCCTCTTCAGGTAAACCTGTAACATGTAACTTCGATTTTGGCACCGTCGTGCCGGTGTCGATATTGCCCAATTTATCAAGTATCCCATATTTATTCTACTATACCAACACCCCGTGCATGAGCATCAACACCCGCCTGTTGAGAAGTACCACCCAGATACCAATAACCATCATCTTCATCAATATATATTTTTACACATTCACCGTCGCCTTCAAACTTACCACTTACATATGTCAGAAAACAAAATCCCTTATCTTTATGGATCATCTTAACGGGTGACCATCCTTGCTTCCATACATATTCTTCTGCCGTATACCGCAATTTACCTCTGATTTCTCCATTTACATCCAACTTTGTCTGTGGCTCTGTTGTGCCAATGCCGACATTGCCACCGGTTAATGCTATCTTGTCGAAATCATGGATTGTCATCCCGGTAGAATTCTCTCCACGAATGTAATGGTTCCAGTCACCAAATCGTAATTCCCCATAATCACCCGGACCATTCCATTCGCTTGGTTCGAGAAGTACTGTAACACTCGTTTGGCCAAGAAGGTCCCTTTACATGTAACTTTGTACTTGGATCCGTCGTCCCGATGCCGACATTGCCCTCTTTGGTAATGCGCATCCTTTCTTGCCAACCAGTTGTATCCTTGGTTGAAAACACCATATCATCTGTTGGAACACCACCAGGGACACAATTGCCTATCGTCCAATCATACTGACCTGGCAACTCACCTCCAACCAAACAGCCTAAACCACCCAAAAGACTACCATTCTTTGGAGTAATAACCGCATCTGCTTTCACAATCACTTTTGAAAAAGCAGATGTTGGAGCTATAATTAGCCCAACTACTACTACCGCTAAAATTATTAGTTTTTTACTCATTTTTTATCATCCTCCTTTTTAACTTTTTGTCTGTGTAAAAAGGGAGATGTGGTAATATTGGAGATATGGAGACTGACTTTTAAAAAGTATCTCCTCCTTTCCTCTATCTCCTTATCCCCTTTTCCTTACACTTTTTCTTTCCCTTATACGATTGCCCGGCAATAAACTTTGGAGGAACTTTTTCACCACCTTTCTTTCCAAGATTGGGCATATACAAGGTACACTTTATTTCAACCGTAAAAACCTCTCAATCTTTCATTGTATTGTAGGTCGATTTTCTATAATCGACATTACTTTTGTCGAGATATGAATCTCGACCTATATAGCTTAGATTTAGTTTTTACGAATTATATAGGATAGATATTAAACTCAGAAGCATTATTTATTTTTTAGTGAGGTTGAATCAATCTATTTGAAAGGCTAATTAAGTTATATCATACTTAATTTTATTTTGTCAACTATTTTTTCGAAAAGGGTGCATGTAATAAAAGTAGGTAACCTTGTTATGTGTAAAAACAGAAGATATGGAAATGATGGTGATAAAGGGGATATTTTTTAAAAATTTATCTCCTTATCACCCTTATTCCCTCATCCCCTTTGTTTACACAATCTCTTTTCTTTCATCTCCTTGCGATAGATACTCTCCAGAAAAGCTGGTCCAGGTATTTGATGTACTTTTTGGCACGGTTCAATTCTGTATCATGCATGGGAACAAATCCTGCAGGTTTCTGTTATTGCAAGCGAAGCGAAGCAATCTTGCATCGAGGGATTGCTTCGTCGCTTTGCTCCTCGCAATGACGGAAAAAGTGTTACCCTCTTTTGAACCATGCCTACTTTTATTATTGATTCAATTATCAACTTTGTAAGTTCATCTTTATCTGGACTTTCGGGAATTTGGGTACGATACTGATTAAACCACAAAGTTCTCAAAGGAGACACAAAGTACACAAAGAATAAAAGATGGAAAAGGTTTATATTGCTTATCCTTGTGAACTTTGTGAAGATACTTCGTGATCTTTGTGGTTAAAATATTTTTTGGCAACTCAGGACTTAACCTTGACATTGCAATAATTCCAATCACTTGTGTTTTCAAGGGATTTTAGACCGCTAAAGTTCACGAAACTACAGTTTATGATATTCCATAATTATTTATCTCCTATCTCCATTATCCCCCTATCCACCTTTTTACACTTTACCTACAAATTTTACATGCACCCTTCGAAAATGTTTTTTACTTTTTTTACTTTCCAAGTGCAAATAAAATTATATTTGCTACATCGAAGACCTTAGGTGAATCAGGAATTTCACATCTTTGATTTCTAATTAAAAGAAAGGCATTATCTTTGGTATGTTTGCCTTCGAAGATTCCTTTATCAAACAAGTTTGTGTTATCATCCAGTTTTCCTTTTAGATTAAACCCGCAATCAGCCACCAATACTAAATCCGGAGCTTTATCCATAAAAGTGCCAGAGTAAATTTGTTCTTTTCTATATATTCCCTTTATCACCTTGTTGTTTTCTATTTCTAATGAATTAAATAACTCCTCTAAATCTCTTATGACTTTCTCCCTATCTTCTAAACTAACACTCCCATTTGGATATTTACCTTTTAGATTTATATATATTCTGCCCGGGTCAAGAGCAAAGGCTTTTGTAGAATAATCGATTTTACTTAAAAAACTTTGTGATGAGGACTTCTTTAACTTTAAAAACCCTTCGCTTTTTAATGGATAATTTACATAGACCTCTTTATCAAGTCTTTCAAATCCATGGTCAGAGAGAATAATTAACAAATCTTCATCACTTAATTCTATAGCAATTTCGCCAATTACCTCATCGATTTTATGTAGGTGGTCTAAAAAATCTCGATGGTATGGATTAGAACTGTTTTCGTATGCTTGCCATAGGAAATGCATTAGTCTATCAGTTCCAGTAAATACAAGCATAAAAACTTGCCAGTCAGTATACCTCCACAAATACCTATATGTCTGGATTCTTGCTTTTAGTGTTTTATCTAAATCTTCTAAGAATAAACCCAGCGATTCATGAGCTTTCATTGAATCAACATCTAATCGATACTCTAACTCTTGCAATTTAGGAATTAAAAATTTGGGATAAACACTTTTCTCTAAATCGATGGAAACAAACCCAGAAATCAACACCCCATTTATTTCTTTAACTGGATATGTTGCAGGAACATTTATTATAATTGATTTCCCTTCTATCAAATCCCAAAATGGTGATGATTTTAAGTCATTGAAGTTAGGAAATCTTAATTCATAAGAATTAGGATGTAATTCAGTAAACCCAAAAATTCCATGTTCAGCAGGATTTTTTCCAGTAATAATGGATGACCAGGCTACAGAGGAAATCTCAGGAATAGAAGATTCCATCCTTTTAAGTATTCCTTGAGAAATGATTTCTTTAGTGTTTGGCATCACTTCTGTCTCTGACAGAGCCTTAACCAATTCAAAAGGAATACCATCCAGACCTATAATTATAACTCTTTTATTATTTTTCATGCTCTTATAATTCCACCGGCGCAGATATTTTCATCTCTAACTAATACAAATCTGCCCAGTTCTTGAATTTCGTTAAATGGTTTAATAACAATAGGTTTTTTTGTTTTGATTATAACTTCGCCTACTTCAAGGTTACAGAGTTTAGATGCATCTTTTTCTAAGATGTCCAGAGAAGAAGAGTCTATCCTTTCTTCAATCTTTTTAATGCTACAACTAATTTCTTGCGTGGCACACCTTAAGATAATCTTCTCTTCTTTGTTGAAATCTTTTTTAGACATCCAGAATACATTTGCCTTGAAAGTATCTGTCAAATACGGTTCTTTGCTGGGTTCACAAACGACATTTCCCCTATCTAAAAATACAGGTTCAGTTGTTGTTATCCCAATACATTCTCCCGCATAACTCTTATCTACATCCTCAAGATATTTTTCAATAGAATTAACCTTTGTTGTCTGAGCATCTGGCAATATTTTTATCTCATCTCCTTTCTTTATCATTCCGGTTTCTACTCGTCCGACAGCTATTCTCTTATCCACAAATTTATAGACATCCTGTATTGTCATAATTAACGGTTTGTTCTCATCTGGTATGCTTGCTTTCAATGACTCAAGGCTTTCCAGGACAGTTAGTCCATCATACCAAGGCATATTGGTTGATTTCTTAACCACATTATCGCTATGCATTGCACAGATAGGGATATAGTGTGTTGGCTGAATATTGATAGAGGCAAGAAATCTTTCTATATCATCTTTTACTTTATCAAAGTGTTCCTGGTTATAACCAATTAAATCCATCTTATTTAGCACTACAATAACCTGTTTTAAATCAAGCAGGGAAAGGATATAGGAGTGTCTTTTCGTTTGTTCCCTAACCCCTTCTTGAACATCAACAATCAAAATTGCCGCCTCAGCTTGAGATGCGCCGGTAATCATATTTTTTACAAATTCTACATGTCCAGGAGTATCAATAATTACATATTGTCTTTTATCTGTTTTAAAAAATGTTTGTGTAGTTTCAATCGTAATTTTCTGCTGACGCTCTTCTTCCAGATGGTCTAAAAGATAAGCAAATTCAATCTTGGTTCCTAAGTCTTTAGAGACCATTTTAACTTCATCAATTTTATCATGCGATAAAGAATTGGTATCGTAAAGAAGTCTTCCAATAAGGGTAGATTTACCATGGTCAACATGACCAACAATAACAAAATGAATAGTTTCCATTTTATCCCTCACTAATTCGTTGTTCGATTTTTTTACATATACCCCAATGCCCGCAATTTCTGCATCATATATGCAGATTCTTTATCCTGTGCTCTACCGCTTCTTTCAGAGACTTTAGTAGTCTGCAATTCCTCAATTATTTTATCTATGGTATCAGCGTTTGAATCCACTGGGTTACAGCATGTTTCACAGCCAATACTGCGGAATCGTTTACCTTTTTTGGCAAAGTATAGACAGACAATAGGGAGATTTTCTCTTTTTATGTATTCCCAGACATCAATCTCTCGCCATCCTAATAGTGGATGAATTCTTAAGTGCTCTTCTTCTGTAGTCTTGGTTTTATATTGACTCCAGAGTTCTGGTGGCTGATTCTTATAATCCCATTCAAAATCCTCATCTCTTGGGCTAAAGATTCGCTCTTTTGCTCGAATACCATGCTCATCCCTTCTTATGGCAAGATATAATGCATTAAATCCATATTTTGAGATTGCCTTTTTTAAGGCATTAGTTTTCAGCTCTGTACAACACTGAAATTTTCCCTTCTCCGGACCTATCCCTTTACTAATTGCATCTTCATTTTTAGCAATAATCAAATCAAGATTCCATTTTTGGGCATATTTATCTCTGAATTCATAAATTTCTTTAAATTTATATGTGGTATCAATATGCATAATAGGAAATGGAACCTTACCGAAGAATGCCTTTATAACTAACCAGAGAAGGGTAGTTGAATCTTTCCCTATTGACCAGAGCATGGCTACTTTGCGTAGCTGACTATATGCCTCCCTGATAATAAAAATACTTTGATTCTCTAATTTATCTAAATGATTCATTTGCGTTTATCTCTCCATTTTCTAATCTCCTTCCTTCTAATTCACTTAGGGAAGAATAATAATCTTAAACCTAACTGCACAGGTCGAAATCTTGCGTTCCATTTTCCAATCTAAAAACAAAAATCTATTTAATCACACCAATCTTGCCTTTTTTAATCGGGCATCTGGTCACTTATCACAAAGATATAAATACCTGATGCCACTTCCTGATTATTACTGTTCTTTAAATTCCAGGTAATCTGGTTACTGCTATTGGTGTGTTCTGTCTTTTCAAATACTAATTCACTAATTCACCTACCAAATTAAATATCTTTAAAGTGAGGGGTCAAATTGAGGGGTCACATCTTGAATTGTGAATTACTCCTCGTTACAAGATGTGACCCTCGTCCCCTCAAGATGTGACCCTCGTCCCCTCTACAGTTCCAATGAAACCTGTCCTGACAACAGATCAGGATTTGCTTCTGGACTATCCGCAAAGAGAATGATTACTACAACATATCGAAGCATTCAAGAAGCCAATCTATATATATATTGCGAACACAG
>JBFMDD010000158.1:0-7224 GCA_040754115.1 bacterium | reverse complement strand
ACCGCAAAGAGCGCAAAGGAAGATTTCGCAAAGGACGCAAAGGAAGGAAAATAAGGTGGTGAACAACCTATTGCTTTGTTAAGTTTGCTTTGCTATGTTTAGAAAGTTATCGGTTATCAGGTTATCGATGAAGAGAAAACAATGACCTGTTATCTCCGATTACTGATTACCGATTACCTAAGTAACATGCAACTTCAATTTTAACAGAGCACTATAATCTTTGCGTTCTTTGCGGTTAATTTCTTTGGGTTCTTTGCGGTTAAAAAAGGATAAACCACTTTTAAAAAAACTTGAATATTGAGTTATAGCTTTGGCATCTTTTATCACCCAAAACTCACCCCAAACCCGCACCATAACTAAAAATCATTTGCAACGCTTTCAAAACAACCGCATAAATACAGTCACTACGAACAAGTTCATTCTAATTGCACAGGTGGAACATTTCCCTCAATTCACATTAGTTTTTACATCAATTTCTACCCAGCTTCCTTTCGGTAATGTCTGATGGTCTAATTGTAAGAATGTTTCTTCTAAAGGGACATTGCATAGATTTTCTACACTTATTCCTAATTCATTAGCTGAGTCTATATAAAATTTAATTATCTCTTTTAGTCGAGAAATGGATTCTTGCACGGTTTTTCCATAACTATAAATTTGTAATTTTGGATAAGAGGCAAGATATGCTTGCTCTCCTTCTTTAAACACTTGTAATAACCCAATTTCCATCTTAAATCCTCCTTTGTCCCTTGTAGATTTTATCGGCATATTCTTTAAAAATCTTTAATTGCAAAAAAACTTTATACCACAAAATTGCACAAATGCTATAATAAATACTAACATTTTACTTGACATTTTAGCCAATTATATGGTATAGTTAAAATTGTCTCTTTTAGAAAGAGTGGGTAGTTAAAAAACCCACTCTTTTGTTCATAGAAGGATTTTTATAAAATGAGTAAGATTAGCAAAGAGGTAGAAGCTCTTATTCAACCAATATTAGACTCTTTAAATATAGAATTAGTGTTAATAGAATATTATGTTGCTAAAGGCGGCGGAAGATTAAAAATATTGATTGATAAAGAAGAGGGAATAACAATAGACGATTGTGTTATGGTAAGTAAAATGATAAGTAGGGCATTGGACCATACTGATATTATCTTTCATCGCTATAATTTAGAAGTCTCTTCCCCAGGATTTGATAGACCTTTAGTTAAAGAGAAGGATTTTATACGATTTAAAGACAAACAATGTAAAATAACTACTTTTGTTCCTTTTCATGACAGGAAGAATTTTAAAGGGAAATTACTTGGATTTGAGAATAATAAAGTTATTATTTGTGTAGATGATGAGGTCTTTAAAATACCATATTCTAAAATAGCTAAGGCAAATTTGGTAACTGGTAATTGGTAACTGGTAACTGGTAACTGGTAACTGGTAATTGGTAACTATTTAACTAATTACCATTTAACCAATTACCAATTAAAGGAGGTAGTTTAAATTGAAAGCTGAATTACAAGAGGCATTATCACAAATTGAGAAAGATAAAGGTATAAAAAAAGAGGTGTTAATCGCTGCCATGAAGGATGCATTAACATCCGCCTATAAGAAAAATTTCGGCTCATTTCAAAATACAAAGGTTGAATTTGATAATAAGAGGGGATTTTATATAGTATCTAATAAGGAAGTAGTTAATGAGGTTAAAAATCATAATACTCAAATTTCTTTGTTAGAAGCAAGAAAGATAAATTCAAAAGTTGAAATAGGTGATAAAGTAGAATTAGAGTCTTTCCCTGAGGAATTTGGAAGAATATCTGCTCAAACTGCTAAGCAGGTGATTATACAAAGACTTCGAGAGGCAGAAAGAAATCTTATTTATGAAGAGTTCAAAGAAAGAGTAGGGGAAGTAGTTACTGGGATAATCCAACGCACCTGGAAAAGACAAAATGTGTTAGTTCAATTGGGCAAAACAGAAGCGATTTTACCTTATAAAGAACAAATGCCAAAAGAAAAATATAAAGTAGGAGATCGCATAAAATGTTATATCCTTGATGTCAAGATGGGTAATAAAGGACCGCAAATTATCCTTTCTCGAACATATCCAGAATTAGTAAAAAAGCTGTTTGAAATGGAAGTGCCAGAGATATATGAAAATATTGTAACTATAACTTCAGTATCACGAGAGCCAGGGTATCGAGCAAAGATTGCAGTAGAATCAGCTGATACTAAAGTAGATGCGGTAGGGGCATGTGTTGGGATGAAGGGAATGCGTGTACAGGCAGTAATTAAAGAATTGAAAGGGGAAAGGGTAGATGTGGTTAGATTCTCTTCAGACCCAGCTGTATTTATTAAAAATGCACTCTCTCCTGCTAAGATTGATGAAGTGATTGTGGATGAAGAGAAAAAAAGTTCATTAGCTATTGTTTCAGATAATCAACTTTCTTTAGCTATTGGTAAAGAAGGACAGAATGTAAGATTAGCAGCTAAATTAACGGGTTGGCGGATTGATATTAAAAGCCAGTCTCAAATAGCTAAGGAAGAAGAGGAGTCCCTACGCAAAAAAACAGAAGAAAAATTATTTAAAAAGAAAAAAGAGATTGTTGAGATTAAAGATTTGCCAGGGATAGGGCCTGTATTAGAAGAAAAATTAAAAGAATCCGGATTTAAAACAATAGAAGATATTGCCAAAGCAACAATAGAAGAGTTAATAGCTGTTCCTCTACTTGGCAAAGCTAAAGCCAAAAAGATATGGGAAATTGCTAAAGAAAAGAAATAAGCAAACAAGCAAAGAAGAGAACAAGTTACTTTATTATTAACTAACAGGTGAATTAAAAATGCGTGTGTATGAACTTGCACAAAAATTAAATATGGATAACAAAGCCTTACTTCATAAATTGAAGGACATCGGAATAGAGCTTAAAAGTTCATTGATGTCTGTGGATAAAGAGACAGCCGATGAAGTAATTGCACTCTTTACTCCACACAACCTTTCTGAAAAGAAAAAGATTACACTTCCTTCTTCTTCTCAAGTAAGTGATTTAGCTAAAGCAATAGGTGTAAAGCCTGCTGAATTAATCAAATTGCTATTTTCAAGGGGAACAATTGCTACTATTAATCAACAAATAACCGCAGAGATGATAACACAAGCTAATTTAATTTATAATCTAAATATTGAAATTGTAGCTACAAAGGAAGAGAGGGAAGAAGAGATAGAAGAAGATGAATCATTATTACAGCCTCGTGCACCAGTAGTAACTATTATGGGTCATGTAGACCATGGTAAGACTAAACTTTTAGATGCTATACGTCAGACGAATGTAATTGATAGTGAATCTGGTGGAATTACTCAACACATAGGTGCATATAAGGTAAAAGTAAAAGGTGGCGAGGTGGTATTTTTAGATACCCCAGGACATGAGGCATTTACCGCTATGCGGGCAAGAGGGGCACAGATTACAGATGTAGTTGTTTTAGTTGTAGCTGCGGATGATGGTGTTATGCCTCAAACTATTGAGGCAATAGACCATGCTAAGGCTGCAAATATACCAATAGTGGTTGCTATTAATAAAATTGATCTGCCAAATATTAACAAAGATAAAATATACAAGCAACTGAGCGAATATGACCTTATATCTGAACAATGGGGTGGAAAAACTATTTTTGCTGAAATATCTGCTAAACAAAAAATAGGTTTGGAGCATCTATTAGAGATGTTACTATTAGAAGCAGAAATGATAGAATTAAAAGCTAATCCAAACCGAAAGGCACAAGGTACGGTTATTGAATCAAGACTTGATAAAGGTAAAGGACCAGTGGCAACTATTTTGGTTCAAAAAGGCACATTACATATAGGTGATGTCTTTATTGCTGGCACTTCCTACGGACGAGTTAGGGCTATGTTTAATGATATGGGTGAAAGAATTACCTCCGCAGGCCCTTCTACGCCTGTTGAAGTGTTAGGTTTTTCTAAAATATCTCTTGCTGGAGATTCCTTTAGGGTCGTTGAAAATGAGAAAAAAGCAAAACAAATATGGATGAGATTACAAGAGGAAGAAAAACTAAATATTAAAAAAATACCTCATCGGATTACCTTAGATGACCTTTATTCACAGATTAAAGATGGTAAGGTAAAAGAATTAAATCTTATCATTAAGGCAGATGTGGGAGGGTCTGTTGAGGTATTAAAACATTCGTTTGAAAAAATGGCTACTAAAGAAGTAAAAACTAAAGTAATACATTCTGGTGTAGGTGAAGTAAATGAATCAGATGTTATATTAGCCTCTGCTTCAAATGCAATCATTATTAGTTTCCATCTCCCGATAAAAGGTGATATTAGAGCTTTGGCTCAAAAACATGGTGTAGATTTACGCTCTTATAATATTATTTATGATGTAACAAATGAAGTTAAAAAGGCATTAGAAGGGCTTTTAGAACCTAAATATAAGGAAGTAATTTTAGGGGTAGCAGAGGTAAGAGAAATTTTTAAAGCATCCAAGATTGGTATAGTTTGTGGCTCCTATGTAACTGAAGGGAAAATAGTAAAAGATAAAAATGCACGCCTAATTAGAGATGGTAAAACCATTATTGAAACGAAAGTGATTTCTTTACGAAGATTTAAAGAAGATGTAACAGAGGTAACTGCAGGACTTGAGTGTGGTATTGGATTAGGAAAAGTTTCTGATGTTCAAATAGGAGATATTATTGAAATATTCACTCAAGAAAGAATTGCCCAAAAACTATAACAAAAATGATTATAGGTAGTTGTAAAATCACTCTACATATTCCTGAGAGTAAGTCTCTAAAACATAAACGGTATGTATTAAAAAGTATCATAGATAAAGTAAAAAATAAATTTAATGTCTCAATTGCAGAGGTGGATTCATTAGATTTGTGGCAAAAGGCTACTTTAGGTATAGTTTGTGTGAATACCGACTCGCGGCATGCCAATGAAACATTATCTAATGTGGTCAATTTAATCGAAAAGAGCTTGAATGAAGGATATATTATTGATTATGGAATTGAGATTATTTAAAAATAAAGGAAGATGTAATCCACATGCAAAATCTACGAATTGCAAAAGTTAATGCTCTAATTAAATCAGAAATTAGTGATATTATTAATCGAAAGATAAAAGACCCTCGCGTTGGATTTGTTACAATTACTTCAGTTGAAGTATCAAAAGACCTACGGGTGGCAAAGGTATTTGTCAGTGTGTATGGTGATGATGAGACAAAGAAGAAAACACTAGATGGATTAATGAGTGCATCAGTATTTGTCCACAATGAGTTAAGAAGACGGCTGAGAATTAAAATTATTCCAGAAATTGTATTTAAAATTGATACTTCTATTGAATATGGGCTACACATCTCTAAGCTAATAGACGAACTAAAAGAGAAAGGATAAGGATAAATGGAGAAGATACTTTCTCCAATTGTAAATGTATTGCAAAAAGAGGATAATTTCATTATTACCTCTCATATCCGTCCTGAAGGGGATTCAATTGGTAGTCAATTAGCTATAGCTATCTTACTTCAAAAATTAGGTAAGAAAGTAACCATTATTAATGAAGACCCTCCTCCAAAGATTTATCATTTCCTACCTCAATGTGAAAAAATCATTACTTATTCTCCAGAATATGAAAAAAGTAGCTTCGATGTAGGAATAATTTTGGATTGTAATCAATTTGAGAGAGTAGGTAATGTAGCATCAATAGTCAGAAATACGCCTATAATCATCAATATCGACCATCATCCCGATTCTTCTGGTATAGGTGAGTATAATTATATTGATACAAAGGCGAGTGCCTGTGCAGAGCAAATCTATATGATAATTAAAGCAATGGATTTTAAATTAGATTATGATTTAGCACTTCCTGTATATGTTGGTATTATGACTGACACTGGTAGTTTTAAGCAGGTAAATACCACTCCTCTTTCGCATAAAATAGTAGCTGAACTATTAGATTGTGGCATTGAACCTAATGAGATTGCATCTAAAATATATGAGGTAAATACTGTTGCTTCGGTTAAGTTATTAGGACAGATTTTAAGTGGGCTTAAAACAATACAAGATGGAAGAGTAGTCGTAGCTAATATTACACAAAAGATGCTTAAAGAAACAGGATTTACGATAGATATTGAACCAGAACGAATAATAGACCAGATTCGCTCTATTAAAGGAGTAGAGATAATTGTGCTTTTTAGAGATTTGGGACAAAATAAGGTGAAGGTAAATTTACGCTCAAAGGTCTGTTTCAATGTAAGTGAAATAGCTAAAATTTTTAATGGTGGAGGACATATACGAGCTGCTGGATGCGTGGTTGAAGGAACACTTTCAACAGTAGAAAAAAGTGTATTAAAAGAAATAGCAAAGAGATTAGGATGAAATCAGAAGTTCAGGGAACATCATGGAAGTTCAAGGTGAAGTCCCAAAGGTAACATTTTTTTTGTGGACAGGAAGGATTAGGATATGATATAATATAATAAGAGATAGTTTAAAGGCATATTATATAAGTGATGGTAAGTGGGAAGTAGTCAGTAGGCAGGAATTGGATAGAGTAAATAATAAGTTAATACATTTATCATTGGTAGGGATAGGAGCAGAGAAGGTAGAAGATTTAGATAAGGTAATAGTTTATCCCAACCTGGCAAGAGAAAAAGTGATATTTGGAAATAATTTACCTT
This sequence comes from bacterium, assembly GCA_040754115.1. Lineage (GTDB taxonomy): Bacteria > UBA9089 > CG2-30-40-21 > CG2-30-40-21 > SBAY01 > JBFMDD01. Next base: position 547 of record JBFMDD010000158.1, on the reverse strand, counting down.
TACAAATACGAATAAGGACAGCAATTCTCGGTGAAAATTAAAACCGTGATTTAATGAGGGTTTTGAGGGGTAGGTGAAAAATATTTTTCGCGAAGTTTTTTATTTTGTGGAGTGCGAAAGCTTGCTTTCGCTTTTTTCTGCAAAAGCCCGAAAGCGGTAGCAAGCTACCGCACTCCAAAAAGTAGCAAGCCGCCGCACTCCATAACAATTCACCGAGAATTGCTGGAATAAGGATTTTTAGCTTGACAGGAGAGGGAATTTATGATAAAAATGTATCAACTACCACTGATATCTGGGATGGTTGGGATTTAAGGAATAAAGATAATGATAAAGTAGCCAGTGGGATTTATATCTATGTAATTACCAGTCCTGATGGAGATAAGAAGGTAGGTAAGGTAGGGGTGGTGAGGTAAGAGAGTTGGAAAGAGAGTAGTGGTTAGGGTTTTAATGCAAAGAGCAAGATGTAAAAATCAAAAAGAGTAAGCGTGCAAATTGTTAATTGTTAATTGTCAATTGTCAATTGTTAATTGTCAGTTGTCAATTGTTA
>JBFMDD010000157.1:0-8480 GCA_040754115.1 bacterium | reverse complement strand
TATATAACACCTCCTCTTTTTGATGTCAACTAAGCAAATTATCTCTTTTTTATCGCTTTGGCATCTTTTATCACCCAAAATTCTTCCAAACCCGCACCATAACTAAAAGTCATTTGCAACGCTCTCTGGTAGTATAAAGGTTGAGATAGTGTAAGAAAATGAGATAAATTCATTCAATTTATCACCATCATCTATGAGTATATTTTATTTCAAAGGTAGGAAATTCACCTGTGTAGGTTTCGTAGTTTAGCTCTACATTTCTAACCCTTGCTGGTGGTGGACCTTTATGGCACCATGAGATAATTTTTTCAACCTGTAACTGATCTCCTTCAAATACTGCTTCTACTCTACCATCTGCAAGGTTTCTTACCCAACCTGTTATCCCTAATTTTAGTGCTTCATCTCTAGTGTATGCCCTAAAAAATACCCCTTGAACATAACCGGAGATATAGACATGAGCTCTTGTATTCATAACTTCATCACTCCTTAACTTCAGAACTTCATAATTTCTTAACTTTCTAACTTTCAATGTTTGATAACTCCAGTTCCATCTGACTCCACCTGCGGTAATCTTTTAGTTTAAAGTCCTTTTTACTATTTTCTTCCTTACCCATAGCTAAATCATTAATTCCACAAATTGCATCTTTACAATTGAGGCATGCTCCATTGCAATCAACAATTAGTTTGAATCTCTCCCCTACCCTAACATAAATAGGAATATCGATTCCTTCGCAATTAGTAGAACTCATAAATTCTTGATTTAATCCTTTTGGTTTTCCATCAATAAGTTCATACTCCATACATAATGCAAAACTTATTCCCTGTCTATCGCATTCTTCACGCAAAAAACAAAAGAGCCTTTTTCGATAATTAATATTTGCATTCATATAGTTATCAATTGATTCATTGTATAATCTTTGGTAATCGTAAGCAACTCCATTACCAAAATTTTGTTTAATATTTTGTATTAAATAATCATAAATAAGTTTAGGTATATCAAGACAACTTGAAATTATATGATTAGCTCCTGCATCAATAGAAGCTTTAATTAAATCCTTTAAGTCCTGTTTTTTATCAGTGATAAAAGGCAAAATTGGGTCTATTCTACAAACAGGGTGGATATTGGCATTAGATAGTTTATGGAGGTTATCAAAAAGTTCAGAAGTTGTTGCTCCTCCTCCTGGAATAAGAATTTTTCTCAAATTCTCATCTAAAGTTAAGATAGATACCTGTCCAAATGAATGAGGTTGTTGTTTAATTAATTCTATTACCTCATCAGGTATTCTCTCCTTAGTGATGAACTCAATAGGTATATTTCTACTTACAAATTCTCTTAATATTTTTTCTGAGAGTTTGTATTTTAAGTTTAGTGTTTGGAATGGATCTGTCACTGGAGATAAATAACCACAACTGGCTACATTTATAGAATCTAATTGTTCTGCTACATTCTTATCAAAGTCTTTACATACAGTAACTATTTTTTGCTCAAAGAATGTTTTAAAATAACCAAAGTTAAATCCTTTGGTATAACAAAAGATGCAATCTAAACTACACCCATTGTAAGGGTTAATGAGTAATCTTTCTCCGGTACATTCCCTCTTTCCATGCCACCAACCGTGAAGTTCTTTATTAGTTTCTACTATAATATGTGGATATGGTTCTTCAATAACTTTATATTCTTTTATCTTTTTACCTATTTCAATCTTTACATTAGACATAGTTATTTTGGGACGGTTCACTTTTGTTTGAAAGCTTGCGGATAGAAAAGAGAGTTGAAATTGGAAATTCGAAATTAGAAATTAGGGAGAGAAGTAAAAGCCCAATTTCTAATTTCAATTTTCTGTGGACGCTTACAAATAAATATCCGAAAGAAATCATAGGAAAAACGATAAAATGAACCGTCCCCTTATTTTTAATTTTTAATAGTAAGCGTTCAAAAAGGTGGGGGTCAGACCACAATAAGTTTCAGACCCCAATAAGTTCTTTCAGAATTCGGACAGCTACTTCTTTTTTAGATAGGAGTGGTAACTCTTCACACCTCCCATCCTTTGCAATAATTGTTACCTGCGTTGTATCTTTGCCAAATCCTGTTTTAATATCATTGGCTACTATTAAATCTAAGTTCTTTTCTTTTAATTTCTTTTTTGCATTTGGGATAAGGTTTTCAGATTCGGCAGCAAAACCTACGAGGATTTTATTTCCCTTTTTTCTACCCAATTCTGCTAAAATATCAGGATTTTTATTTAATTTTAATGTAAAAGAGTCTTTAGTAGTTTTTTTAATCTTTTGTGTAGAGACTTTTTGTGGTGAGAAATCTGCTACTGCGGCAGCACTTATGACTATATCAACTTCTGGAAATGCCTTTAATACCTCCTCTCTCATTTGTGCAGCAGTCTCCACAAATATAGTTTTTATGCCTGGTGGTGATTCTAATTGAGTAGGTGCACTAATCAATATTACCTCTGCCCCAAATTCTTTAGCCGCAACAGATAATGCATAGCCCATTTTACCAGAAGAGCGATTTCCAATATAGCGAATTGGGTCAATCGGCTCGCATGTTCCACCAGCAGTAACTAATATCTTCTTACCTCTTAGTATATCGGATGAACTTAAAATATCTTCAATAGCCGCAATTATCTTATCTACACTTGCTAATCTGCCCAGTCCTTTTTCTCCACATGCTAACCTACCTTTTTCAGGCTCAATAAAATGGGCGCCATAAATTTCTTTTAATTTTTTTATATTCTCCTGTAAAATAGGGTTAAGATACATCCTTTCATTCATCGTAGGGGCAATTAAGATAGGTGATTTACAGGCAACTGCAAATGTAGTTAAGAAATCATCTGCTATGCCGCAAGCTATTTTACCTATGATATTGGCTGTTGCTGGGGCTATCAAAAAAATATCCGATTTATCAGCTAAACTTATATGCTCTACATCAAATGAAGATGGTGCCTCAAAAATATCTGTAATTACTTTATTTTTACATATAGTTTGAAAGGTAAGTGGTGATATGAAACGAGTAGCAGATTTAGTCATTATCACAGTAACATTAGCCCCAAGTTTGACTAATTGACTGGTTATATCAGCAGATTTATATGCCGCAATACTACCTGTTATGCCAAGAACAATATTTTTCCCTTTAATCATCTTCTATCTCCAATTTCTTTAGCAATTCTTTATTTATTCTTTTAACCTTACTTTTCTCCGCTGTAATAATGGATTTTAATTTACCAACAGTTGTTCCTATATCATCATTGACTACACAATAATCGTATTTATTAATATTCTTTAATTCTCCCTTTGCAAATGAAAGCCGTTTTTCTATTTCTTCCTCGCTATCAGTCATTCTATTTGATAATCTTGCCTTTAAATCCTCTAAAAAAGGTGGGGTAATAAAAATTAATACCGCTCTATCTTTATACTTTTTCTTTATGTTCATTGCCCCTTGTACATCGATATCCAATAATACATCCATTCCAGAAGATAGTAAATCCTCAAGGTACTTTTTAGGAGTACCATAATAGTCATCATAAACCTTTGCCCATTCTATAAATTCACCTTTCTTAATTCTCTTCTCAAATTCAGCAATTGAGACAAAGAAATAATCACAACCATCTATCTCATTATTGCGTTGTTGCCTGGTAGTCATAGATATAGAGAAAACAAGATTAGATGAAGTCTTAATTAACTTTTTACATATAGTCGTCTTACCCGCCCCAGAAGGAGCAGATACAACAATAAGTAGATTATTCTTTTCCATTAAAATATCTCTTCCCTTTTGTAAGTGTTTAAGTCTTCTGCAAAACTAAGAAAGTGGGGACGGTTCATTTTCAGACAATTTCCTATGATTAGATTACACCTGCATCGCAAGGTTGGTAATCAGTGATCGGTAATCTGGTAATCGGTATCCTACCATACTTGATTACCCGATAACCTGATTACTGATAACCGATAACCTATAATCGAATTGCCAAAACCTGTTCCTGACAGGTTCAGGAATTAGAGTTGTTAAGATACCCCCAAGCTTTCAAACAAAAGTGAACCGTGCCAGAAAGTGGGGATGTTATTTTTATTTTTATATTTCGCCCCAATTTTTACCAGAATGGACATCTACTTTTATTGGGACTAAAAATTTAGCTATTCCTTCCATACAATCTTTGACTAATTCTACAATTTCATCCACACTATTCTCTTTGACCTCAAAGACTAATTCATCATGTACCTGAAGTAACATCTTAGCTTTTTTGCGGTCTAATCTTTTATGAATTTCAATCATAGCTATTTTAATCAAATCAGCCGCAGTGCCTTGAATAGGCATATTGATTGCCTGGCGATATGCAAATTCACGCAATGTCCTATCTTTAGAATTAATCTCTGGTAAATGGCGTTTTCTTCCCCAAAGAGATGCAACATACCCTTTCAGTTTTGTCTCTTCTATCGTCCTGTCAATATAATCTTTTACTTGTGGGTATTTTTCAAAATACTTATCAATCATTTCATTAGCCTGTTTTGGTGTAATCTTTAATTCCTTACTTAACCCATAAGCACTCATCCCATAAGTAATTCCAAAATTCACCACCTTTGCAGCACGACGCATCTCTGAAGTAATTAACTCAGGACTGCCACCAAATATTTCAATAGCTGTTTGTGTATGAATATCCTCATTATTTATAAAGGCATTGATTAATCTTTCATCCTTTGCAACATGAGCTAAGATGCGTAATTCTATCTGCGAATAATCTGAAGAAAGTAGTACATATCCCTCTTCAGGTATAAATGCTTCTCTTATACGATTGCCTAACTCTGTCCGAATAGGAATATTCTGCAAATTTGGGTCACTTGAGGTAAGCCTGCCAGTAGCTGCAATTGTTTGATTATAAGAGGTATGAACTCGATGAGTAACAGGATTTACCAATTGTGCTAATGCATCTACATAGGTAGATTTTAATTTGGTTAATTCTCGATATGCTAATATTTTATCAGGCAACTCATGATAATTACTTAATTCCTTTAAAACCTCTTCATTGGTAGAAAATCCTGTTTTTGTCTTCTTTGTTACAGGCATCTTGAGTTTCTCAAATAATACAAATCCCAATTGCTTGGGTGAATTAATATTGAATTCTTCACCTGCTAATTTATAAATATCTTCTTTCAAATCACTCAATTTTTGACCAAATTCTAAAGATAATTTTTTAAGATATGGAATATCAATCTTAATACCATCACATTCCATCTGTGCAAGTACTTCAATTAATGGCATCTCTATCTCTTCAAATAAGGCAGTAAGATTTTCTTCTCTTATCTTAGGCATTAGGGTATCACAACTCAACCGATGTGTAAAGTCTGCATTAGAGCAAGCATACTCTCCTAATTGTTGAATGTTTACTGCAGATATTGACTCTTCTTTACCAACTATATCTTTATATGAAGGTTTGGTAACTCCATAGTAATTTAAAACTATATCCTCTAAATTATGTTTTGCAGTAGGATTTATAAGATAGGAAGCAATCATGGTGTCGAGTTCTATCCCTTTAAGTCTAATTCCATGATTAGCCAGAACGATTAGTTCATATTTAATATTTTGCCCAAATTTCTTTATGTCTTTTGATTCTAAGAAAGGTTTTAGTTCATCCAAAACATATTCCTTTTTTAGTTGTGAAGGTGCACCCAAATATTCATGTGCAACAGGAATATAATATGTCGAATGTGGCTTGAGTGAGATTGCAATTCCAACTATCTGAGCATTCATAGGATTTATAGAGGTAGTTTGTAAGTCAGTAGTAAATGAATGGGTATCTTTTAGGGAATTTAGTAGTGATTGAAACTCATCTTTATCAGTAATTATACGATAGTCTCCTGATGTCTCTTTTTTATACAACCCGAGTTCTTTTAATATCTTTTTAAATTCTAATTTATCTAATATTTCAAACAGTTTGTCTTTATCATACTCCTTTACTTTACATATCTCTAAATCTATAGAAATAGGTACTTGAGTATCAATCGTTACTAATTCTTTGCTTAAAATAGCATCTTTAGAATAAGTTTTAATATTTTCACGCGTTTTCTCTTTAGAGACCTTATCAATATTATGGAGTAGATTTTCAAGGCTGCCAAATTCCTGAATTAGAGTAATAGCAGTTTTCTCCCCTACCCCTTTTACTCCCGGGACATTATCCGAAGTATCGCCACAAAGGCTTAATACATCAATTATTTTATTAGGTAGTACACCAAATTTTTCTTTTACCCCGTCTATATCATAAATTCCCTTTTTAGTTTCCAATACCTTTATTTTATCATTCACCAATTGCAGCATATCCTTATCTCCGGTTACCATGATAATCTCATCCATTTCATCTTCATACCGTTTAGCCAGAGTACCAATTATATCGTCTGCTTCATATTCATCCTTTGAAAATATTGGGATATTAAAGGCAGTAATGACATCCATAATCAGAGGCATTTGTTTCTGCATCTCATCTGGCATCTTTTCTCGTTGTGCTTTATAATCAGGGTATTTTTTATGTCTAAAGGTAGGGGTTTTAGAATCAAATACAACAGCTAAATACTCAGGCATTTCTTCTTTAAGTAATTTTAAGAGCATGGTTGTAAATCCATACACTGCATTAGTGGATATGCCAGTAGAAGTTGATAATCCCTTAATAGCAAAAAATGCCCGATATGCTAATCCATGCCCATCTACTAAGAATAACCTTTTCATATCTATGCTCCAGAGGAATAAAAGAGGTAGTAACTTGTGGGACGGTTCATTTTCAGACAATTTCCTACGATTAGATTACACCTACATCGCAAGGTTGGTAATCAGTAATCGGTATCCTACCATACTTGATTACCCGATAACCTGATTACTGATAACCGATAACCTATAATCGAATCGCCAAAACCTGTCCCGGTCCTGAATCCCCTGAATTCAGTTCAGGGTCAGGACAGATCAGGATTAGAATCGTTAAGATACCCGCAAGCTTTCAAACAAAAGTGAACCGTCCCTAACTTGTTCACTTATCCAAAACAAAAGCTTTTTATTATCATACCATACAATTGGTTTTTGTGCAAGTAAAATTTGCTTGACCAGAAATTCCCCAACTTTAACGCATAACAATAAAATCGAGAAAAAGGAGGAGGTAGAGTAGAGAATTTATTCTCTTTCTATAAGGTTTAGCCTTATTTAGAGATTAAAATCTCTACTCTATCTATTGTGGAAAACGGGGATTCTGAACCCCCATGTCAAAAGTTGTGGAAAATCTGTTGCTTGACACAGGATATGGTAGATTACTTATGAAGGAATAGAGATGAAAGGTGTGAGGATTAAGAAATGGACATATAAGAGAGCAATAGTTACATTTCCAAGTGGTATCTAACAATGAAAATTAACATTATAAGGAAACTAATTTACCTAAGAAGTGAAAATTTATCAGCTTTCTACTTTTATTCGAGTATATAAACCTTTACCCTTTTTCTACCATAGTTAACAGCTTCTCGATATGTATTGAAGCATAGATCTATTCGATTTCCTTTAATTGCTCCTCCTACATCTCCTGCAATTCCATATCCATATCCATCCACATATAATTTAGTTCTTAACGGAATAACCCTTGGGTCAACGGCTATTACACCATATTGTGCTTTCAATCCAATAGGAGTTGGGTGTCCTGCCCACTTACCACATGATATTACAGAATCAGAATATGCAGTGGCAACCATAGTTAATACTTTCTTTACCTTTCTTTTTGCGTTTAAAAGGAGTGATGGAATATATCTTCTTGTACCTTTAACCAATATGCGACTAACAGGCTTAATGAGGATTTTTTCCTTTGTAATATAATCTTTTATTCTAACTCCATCAATAGAAATTCTTTGGACACTAACTTCTTTTAATCCTTCTTTTCCATATTGTTTAACAATTGTTTTGTCAACTAAAAGTTGAGAGGTGTATTTATGATATGTTGGATATGGGATGTTTTTTTTCTCTTTTATTTCCTCTTTTGCTACTCGATATATACGAATAAACATGTCATCTCTTAGTTTAGTATCAGCCGATGGTCTAACAATATCATTTTCACATAAGTCAATCTTAGTTGATTTTAATAAATCTGACACAGTACTTTTATTAGTCTTTAGTTCTAAAAAATTATTATCAACATAAACCTTAACATTTATGAGACTTTTAGCATAGCCAAGCACAGTAAATGTGATAATAATTAACAAAATAAACACCATGTTTTTTTTTGAATAACTACTCATTATTTCCCTCAACAAGTTAAATTGGGAATAAGTCTATCATACAAATCTCAAAATGTCAACTAAAAATTTGTAAGTAAAATTGGAGTGTGAGAGAGAGCGTTGCGTAGGACTTAAGGCTATATCTATGGTCCCAGGCATTGCTTTACCTCATTTCTTGCCATCTTTTTGTTTCTGTTGACATTTTGGAGTCCCAAAAGACAACCCAGGGGGTCATTAAC
>JBFMDD010000156.1:0-8805 GCA_040754115.1 bacterium | reverse complement strand
AGAAATTCGAGACCTGAATAGGAGGGCAAGAAATGAACGAATGGGTTATTGCACTTGTCACTATTTTTGGAACTGTAGCATCGGTATCAGGAGTGGTGGCATATGTATTCAATGGAACCAGAACATTAGTCCGAGAGATGCATGCAACAATTAAAGAGATGCACGCAACAACTAAAGAGATGCATGCAACAACTAAAGAGATGCATGCAACACTTATAGAAATTCACAAGGAAGGCGAACGGCGACATCAGGAAGTAATTCAGCAACATCAGGATATAGTAGAATTATTAAAGAAGGGTTTTGGAATAGCGGCAACATAAGGTAATATTGGGCAATGTTGGCATCGGCACAACGGTGCCGAATTACAAATTAGATGTAGAAGGTGATGTGCAAGCCCATACATACCACACCGACGACATTTTCTTCCAAAAAGATGGCGAATGTGGGAAGATGAAGATGGGTTGTATCTGAAAAGCCTTAAGACTAAGACTAATAAGGTTTACAGATTTGTGTTGCAGGAGGTAGAGAAATAAAAAGTTTATCATGAAGGTGGGAAATATGACGGTTGTCAAAGGTATATATGAGGGTAAATCTGTGTAATTTGCAAAATTTTAGAATGATTTATTTCCTTATCTCCATAATCCCCACAATCTGCTTTTCTTACACTATTTCAACCTTTATGCTAGTACCGTGTTGAAGAAATAATGCAACAAATAAAATGGAAGCCCAAACTTGTTTTGGGGTAAAGTAAAGGTATCACCTCAACAAGTTGAGGACTCCAAATTAAAAAATGTTGCAAAATTTACTCAACAGAGTACTAGATTAAAACACCACCCGAAAATGAAGATAAGCATAAAGAAATTACTTGATTTTTTATTGAATGTATGATAGAATGTTTTCAAAGGAGGAAAAGAGATGAAAATTAAATATCTTATTATGTTACTTTGCATGAGTTTTTTGGCATCAGGATGTGGAACTAAGTCTCCAATATTAGCTAAGGTCAGAGGTGAGAGTATTACGATTAAAGAATTTGAAGCCCAACTTCAGAAGCTTCCATCTGCATATCGAGCAATGTTTATAACCAGAGAACAGAAAGAGAAACTTTTAGACCAGATGATTATGGAAAAGTTGATGGTTCAGGAGGCAATAAAAGAAGGACTGCATCGCAATAAAGAAATTCAGCAGAAGTTAAAGTGGGTTAAGAATCAAATGCTAATTGAAGAGTTAATTAAAATCAAAGTCTATGATAAGGTTAGTGTGAGTGATGAGGAGGCAAAGAAGTTTTATGATATCCATCAAAAAGAATTACATCGGTTATTCAAAGGAAAGACTTTTGATGAGATTAAGCAAAAGGTGAAACAAATTATGCTAAGAGATGATGCAAAGACCCGATTAATGTTTAATAGCTGGATAGAGGGGTTAAAAAAAGAGGCTAAGATTACTAAAAATTTAGCTCTATTAGGAGGGAGTAAAAATGAGGAATGTGAAAAATGAGTAATGAAAGATATGCACAACAAAGGTCATTTGAATTAATAAAAGAAGAAGTAGATCGTGTGGTATATGGAGCTATTGGAGGAGCGTTATTAGGAGCATCTTTATGGGCCGTTCCAGGAGCTATATTAGGTGGACTATTAGGTGCCATAGCTGGTGCAGCAAGAAATGAAGAAATTAAGAAGATGCAACAGGAGAAAAATAATGCTGGAAAGGTTGGAAACAACTCTTGGAATTTTATGTGGTGCAATAACCATAATTACTCAAATCCTTTATTGTGGACTTCGAGATGGCAAATGGCGTTCAAGTTTAGAAAATTGGATTATGATATTTATGTAGGGAACAATTCTGCCAAGAGGGATTATTTTAATTACTTTTTCACTTTTTGAAGTGCCTAAAATAGACATAACTAAATATAAGATTTATATTGCTATTTCAGGAATTGTACTTATTTATGTGGCTATTTATGGACTAATCGAAAATATAATGGGAACAGCAAGCAAAGAAGAAAAATAAAAATGAAAGAACAATTTGCCAGATTAGTAGATATAATTGCTAAATTACGAGCGGAAGATGGTTGTCCATGGGATAAGGAGCAAACTTTTCAATCGCTTAAACCTTATGTGCTTGAAGAGGCATACGAAGTTGTACAGGCTATTGATAATGAGGATTTTGAGGAATTAAAAGAGGAATTAGGTGACTTGTTAATACAGGTTATTATGCAGGCGCAATTGGCAAAAGAAGAAGGATTGTTTGATATACAAGATGTTTTATCTTATGTCAGTGAAAAACTTACTCGTAGACATCCACATGTATTTGGTGATTTGAAGTTTAACAATTCTCAAGAAGTTATTGCTCATTGGAATGCTATAAAGGAAAAAGAAAAAGAGGTAAAATTAAAACATAAGTCTCCAAAGGAACAAGAAGTTTATGTTAATCAACCAGATAAGTGAGAAATAGAAAATTAGAGTGATTTTTATTTAATTTAATTCGTGTTCATTCGTGGTTAAATATCAGGCGGCGTAGCCAAGTGGTAAGGCAGAGGTCTGCAAAACCTTTATTCATCGGTTCGAATCCGATCGCCGCCTCCAAGGAAGATGAAGGTCAAACCTTGATTATATGGGCGGTTAGCTCAGCCGGTTAGAGTGCTTGCGTGACATGCAAGAGGTCACTGGTTCGATTCCAGTACCGCCCACCAGAATTAGAATTGGAGTAATGGAACACTGGAATGATGGAAGAGCGGGGTTTTTTAACCAGCTCTTTCCTATTATTCCAACATTCCATTATTCCATGTATAATATGGAGTGAATAAAAGAGAAATAAAGTTATTATGGTAGAGAATTTAGAAACATACAGACATTCAACTTCTCATATTATGGCACAGGCAGTATGTGAGCTTTATCCAGGGACTAAATTAGGCATTGGGCCTGCAATTGAAGATGGTTTTTACTATGATTTTGACTTGCCCTCTCCAATCTCACCTGATGAACTATCCAAAATAGAATCTAAAATGAAAGAAATTATTAAAGCCAATTTCACTTTTGAAAAGAAGGTGATGCCTAAAGATGAGGCAAAAAAATTCTTTCAACAACGAAATGAGATTTATAAGGTAGAACTGTTAGATGAGATTGAGGATGATGAGGTGAGTATCTATCAACAAGGCAATTTTATAGATTTATGTCGAGGGCCTCATATAGCAAGTACTAACTTAATTAAGGCATTTAAACTTATTTCAATTGCCGGGGCGTACTGGCGTGGCAACGAAAAAAATCCTATGCTCACAAGAATCTATGGCACTTGTTTTGAGAAAAAAGAAGATTTAGATAACTATCTTTTTAAATTAGAAGAGGCAAAAAGAAGAGACCATCGCAAACTGGGCAAAGAACTTAAAATATTCGATATTTATGATGAGATAGGACCTGGATTAATTTACTACCATCCAAAAGGAACTATTGTTCGTGAGGAAATATGTACCTTTTTACGCTCAGAACATGCAAAAAGAGACTATTTAGAGGTTGTTACTCCTCACATTGCCAAGATTGATTTATGGCAGACCTCTGGGCACTGCGAATATTATAAAGAAAATATGTACTTTATGGAAGTGGAAGACAGTCCTTATGTACTTAAACCCATGAATTGCCCTGGACATATTTTAATATACAAAAGTCAAATAAGAAGTTACAAAGATTTACCTATAAGATATTTTGAATTGGGTACGGTATATCGATATGAGCGAAGTGGGGTATTACATGGTTTGCTACGGGTTCGGGGATTTACTCAGGATGATGCACATATCTTCTGTCGCCAGGAGCAACTTAAAGATGAAATATGTGGTGTGATAGGTTTTGCTGCAGAGATGTTAAAAACCTTTGGATTTAAAGAATATGATGTATATCTTTCTACTCGACCCAAAAAGTATGTTGGGACAGAGGAAATTTGGGAAGAGGCAACTTCTGCATTAGCTACAGCTTTAGATAAGGAAAGGTTAACCTATGCCATAGATGAAGGACAAGGGGTTTTTTATGGCCCAAAGATTGATATTAAATTAAAAGATGCCATTGGCAGGGCATGGCAAGGACCTACTATACAGGTAGATTTTAACTTACCTCAAAGATTTGATGTTACTTATATTGGTGCGGACAATAAAGAATATCAGCCTGTAATGATTCATCGAGTAGTATTGGGCAGTCTTGAGCGATTTTTAGGTGCATTGATAGAACATTATGCAGGCGCATTTCCCGTATGGCTTTCCCCTATTCAAGTGATGATTCTTACCATCGCAGACCGACATGTACAATATGGAGAGAAGATTAAAGAACAACTATTAGCAGAAGGAGTGCGTGTAAAATTAGATAAGAGAAATGAAAAAGTAGGATTTAAAATCCGTGAGGCAGAGGCTCTTCATAAAGTCCCATATATGTTAATTATTGGAGATAAAGAAGTAGAGGAGTCAAAAATATCAGTTCGTAAAAGAGCAAAAGGGGATTTGGGACACCTTTTATTAAATGAATTTATGGATAATTTAATAAAAGAAATAAGAGAAAAAATCTGTTGACATTTTGATTAAGATATGGTATTTTATCAGTGAACAGTAGATATGGTTTACTGCTCACTGACTACTGAGTATTTTTTAAGGGGTGATGTTTAATTACTAAGACAGTTAGAATAAATAGAGGAATTCGGGCTAAGGAAGTCCGAGTGATAGATACTGATGGAAAACAAATAGGGATTATGCCATTAAATCAAGCATTAGATTTAGCTATGGATAAGGAGTTAGACTTAGTAGAAGTAGCTCCTGATCCAAATCTTCCTGTCTGCAAGATAATGGATTATGGCAAGTATAGATATGAACAGAAGAGAAAAGAGAGGAATAGGAAGAAAAAGCAAAAGGTTTTTCATGTAAAAGAGATAAAAATGGGACCTCGAATTGAGGAGCATGATTACCAATTCAAAGCTAGACATGCCCACAGATTCTTAGAATCAGGAGATAAGGTTAAAATAATGATGATATTTCGAGGCAGAGAGATAGCTCATACAGAATTGGGACAAAAAACTCTTGATAGATTAGCAGAGGATTTAAAAGAAATAGCAACCGTAGAGGCTCTACCAAAATTAGAGGGTAGGCAAATGGTGATGATTTTAGCACCAGCAAAGAAAAGTAGGTAATTGGTAACTGGTTAAATGATTACCAACCGCCAAATACCAATCACCAATTACCAGTTACCAATTACCAAACAAAAAGGAGGATTATTAATGCCTAAGATAAAGACTAAAAAAGGTGCAGCAAAAAGATTTAAAGTTACTGCCACTGGAAAGATAAAGCGCGAAAAGGCATATGCAGGTCATTTATTTACTTCTAAATCAAAGGATAGAAAACGCAATCTGCGGAAAGCAGATTTGGTTAGCAGTAAAGATAAACAAAACATCAGGAAACTGATTCCTTATAAATGAAAAAAGTAAGTGTTCAGGTGTAAGTAAGGGAAAATGGAAAAGTAGGGAAAAATGGGAAAATATTAAAGAATTTCATTTCAAATTTTATAATTTTCAGTGATCAGTATGTTCAGTGAGGAGTGGTCAGTATGTTCACTGCTTACTGCTGACTAAATTATGCCCTCTTCAAGTATAACTTGTGATTCAAAGGAGGAAAAAATAGAAATGTCAAGAGTTGCAACTAATGTTGCCAGTAGAAGAAGAAAGAATAGAATAAGGAAGTTAGCCAAAGGTTATTGGGGTGCGCGACATCGTTGGTATAAAATAGCTAAAGAGGCAGTGGTGCGAGCACATGTGTATGCTTATCGAGACCGCAAGGTAAGAAAAAGGGAATTCCGTAAATTATGGATTATTCGGATAAATGCAGCGGTAAGAGAATATGGACTTTCTTACAGTAAGTTTATTAATGGATTAACAAAAGCTGGCGCACAGATAAATCGCAAAATCTTAGCAGAACTGGCTGTCCATGATAAAAATGCATTTTCTAAAATAGTCCAATTAGCTCAAAAAAATCTATAATTTGTAGATAGTGAGAAAATCGAATAACGGTAACCGCTCACTCCAGAAACTCAGATATCAGCACTCAGTTAACACCAGGAAAGTTACTGTAGTAATGAATATTACTACCCTATTTGTTTCATTATTTTGATTTCCCTCATTCTCTTAAAAGTTGAGCCATGAAAACTGATACTTGCCACCTGTTAGCTGAATGCTTACCCAATTACCATTTCCTCTTTATTACTCGAGCATTCCTTTAGTACTCATCATCATATCAGCTAATTCATCAGCCATCTTTTTTGCCTGCTGGATGGCTAATCCCATCGCTTTAAATAATGCCTCTAATTTATGATGCCCATCTCCATCTACTAATAGCCCAATACTCATATTTATCTCAAATTTATTGACAAAGGTTTCTATAAAATGTTTAATTTCTGTTGGTTTTATTTCACCAACACTTTCTTTAAATGACTCAAAAAAGCCTTTTACTTTTGGAGGATGGTCGTATATTGCTTTATGAAGAGATTGAACTTCCGTAGTATAAAGTTCAACTGTAGAATGGTCGGTTAGAGCTGAGCGGCCACTTAAATCTACCACTACATCTACCACTGCATCATCAAAAGGCACTTTTGCCTGACCAATCCGTACAATCTTCTCCTTTGCACCTAATGCCTTTTTAAACGCTGTGCCTAAAACAATGGCTACATCTTCGATGGTGTGGTGAATATCCACAAGTTTTTTGCTATCACTGGCTATAACCTTTAATTCGAGGTCAAACAAACCATGTTTAGTCATTGAACTTAGCAGATGGTCTAAAAAACCAATGTTGGTATGAATCTGAGCATCTCCGCTACCATCTAATGACAAACTATACTCGATATTTGTCTCACGAGTCTTGCGTGTGCTTTTGTATATTCCAAAATGTGAACGCTGCCAGATACCAAGCTCCTTGCGTACCAATCCCGTTATAAATTGCCATTTGGGAAATACCTCAACTGATTTGACCAAATCGAGTTCTTCAAGTATTTGAGAGATTTTATCTATTGCATTTTTACAATCAGTTGTATCCACATTAGCCAGATAGAGTGTAGTACAGTCGAGTAATATGGATTCAGATCTATTTATCTTAACTTTTTCTTGCGATAATTTTTGAATTATCAAAGCCAGGTCTTCAGAATTATCTGAATTAATCATTATTCGAAGGCAATATCTTGTATTTTTAGGCTCAAAAGGTGTCAGGATGATTTTACCTTCTTGTGCATGAAGATATACTTTCCCTTTCAATCCTGAGACAGATTGTACATCATCACTTATGGTCAATTTTCCATCCTTATCTAAATTAGCCACAACTCTAATATCTTTACTCATTTGACATAACTCCTTCATTATTTGTGATAAAAATAATAGCTGGTAGCGCCACGGGGATTCGAACCCCGGTCCCATGGCTGAGAACCATGTATCCTTGGCCACTAGACGATGGCGCCATGATATTATACTGGACACTGCCATTAACTGAGCTATTTATGGACGGTTTATTTTCATTTTCATCGTTTTCCCTGTGATTTCTTTTGGAAATTAGAAATTGGAAATTAGAAATTAGGTCTTCACTTCTTTCCATAATTTCTAATTTCATATCCATTTTTTAACCGTAAGCTTTCACGCTAAAGTGAACCGTTTCTAAAATCGCAATTTGTAACGGTGTTGAGTATATCTCGTCTTTCGTGAATTTTTAACGAACTAAAGTACCTCGAAAACACAAAAGATTAACAAAACTCCCGGTGAACTTTGTGCTTTCTTTGTACTCTTCGTGGTTTATCTTAACTTACACTTACTATTCTACTTCTGTGGGTAAGGATAAGTCTAGTACCGTGTTAGCTAACTTCTTTCACAGTTTAAGAGATTATAAGCAGTCAGTCATTAAAGTATTAGCAATAGGGAATAGAAATTGGTAACTAAAGAACAATAAATTTCCATAAATTTCTATTAATTTCAACTTATTTCCTTAATTATAAGCTGATATTGAGCATTTTTGCCTCAATATCGAAAACTGTGAAAAAATTTACTTAACACGGTACTAGCTGGGGAGCGAGGATTCGAACCTCGGCTAACAGATCCAGAGTCTGCCGTCCTACCGCTAGACAACTCCCCAATGTATCATTGCAAATTGCAAAATGTAAATTTTATACTGCTATTGGCTCTATCAAGAAAAGAATCTGTCCCTCCTTTACCTGTTCACCATTTTTTACCATTATCTTAATTATCTTACCCGCTATCTCGGATTTAATTTCATTAAATAACTTCATTGCCTCAATTATAGCCACAGTTTTTTCTTTTTCTATCACATCTCCTTCTTCTACATAAGGCTCATCATCAGGTGCTGGTGCACGATAAAATATACCTGTCAAAGGAGAGATAATCTTTTCGTATTTATCTATAGGTATTAAAGTCTTCTCTTCTTCCTCCTCCTCAGGAAGTTCAGTGATTAATGCCTCCTGCGACTTGAGTACTTTCTTTTTAATTCTTATCTTTCTTTTTCCTTCCCGGACCTCTAACTCTTCAAGATTAGCAGAGGTACTCAATTCAATAATTTCATGAAGTTCCTTTTCTATATCTTTATCTTTTTTAGGATGTGCCACCATAATCTTTATTTTACTACATAATTTTCGATAATGCAAGTATTTTTTTATTAAATTTTTATAAAACTTCAATTCAGACATAAGGAATGACACTTATAAGAGATAGAGTCAATAAGGTATTAGAAGATGGTAAGGTAACAAAGTGATAAAAAATTTATATTTTATTATTTTTTTCTTGACAAAATAACAC
>JBFMDD010000155.1:0-12682 GCA_040754115.1 bacterium | reverse complement strand
TACCAGAGGGAATAGAGATGGTAATGCCCGGAGATAATGTAAATATGAATGTAGAATTAATTACACCAATAGCAATGGAGAAGGAAGTACGATTTGCAATTCGAGAAGGAGGACATACGGTAGGTGCAGGTGTGGTTACGGAAGTAATTGAATAGTAGGGTAGGGGGTCAAATCTTGCATAAGGTTTGACCTGAAGGTTCAAGGTTTGACCCCAACAAGAGGTGTTAAGTGGCTCAAAAAATTAGGATTAGATTAAAGGCATACGACCATAGACTTTTAGATCAGTCTGCAAAAGAAATTACATCTACTGCTAAAAGAACCGGCGCGAAGGTGGCAGGACCAATACCACTGCCAATAAAGAAAAGTAGATGGACGGTGTTACGCTCCCCTCATGTGGATAAGAAGTCCAGAGAGCAATTTGAGATTCGTGTCCACAAAAGATTAGTGGATATTTTAGAGCCAACAGTCGATACTGTTCCTGCTTTAATGAAAATAGACTTACCAGCAGGTGTAGATGTAGAAATTAAGTTGTAGGGGGCTAAAAATCTAATGTCAGTAGGACTTATAGGTAGAAAAATAGAAATGTCGCAGGTGTTTGATGCTGATAGTGGAGATGTTATTCCTGTTACAATTGTTGAGGCAGGTCCTTGCGTAGTAGTTCAGAAGAAAACACAAGCGAAAGAAGGATATGATAGTTTACAATTAGGATTTAAGGATGTAAAAAAGGCTAAGATTAACAAGCCGTTAGCTGGACATTTTAAAAATGCAGCAGTTAATTTTAAGCGCTATTTACAAGAATTTAGAATTTCAGATATTGATAAGTACGAAATAGGGCAAGAAATCAAAGTGGATATATTTAAAGAAGGGGATTATGTAGATGTAAGCGGACTATCAAAGGGAAAAGGATTTGCAGGTGTGGTTAAACGATATGGTTGGAAAGGTGGAAAGGCATCTCATGGCTCGATGTTTCATCGTGCTCCAGGCTCTATTGGCCAAAGTTCTGACCCATCCAGAGTACATAAAGGACACGGCCTCCCAGGACGCATGGGAGGGGAAAAAGTCACAACTCAAAATCTAAAGGTGATTAAAGTAGATTTAGAACACAATAGATTGTTAATTGAAGGTGCTCTCCCGGGTAGAAGAGGAGGACGACTGACTATTAAAAAGGCTATTAAAAAAGGAAATAAAGATGGAGACAGAGGTTAATTTATATAATACAAAAGGAAATATATTAGATAAGATTAAACTTCCAAAAGTTATATTTAGTCAGGAAGTGTCAGAACCTGCGGTTTATGAATCTGTGAAGGCATACCTTGCTAATCAACGCCTGGGTACTGCTTGTACCAAAAATCGCTCGCAAGTAAGTGGTGGTGGTAAAAAACCATGGCGACAAAAAGGTACTGGAAGAGCAAGAGCTGGTAGTAGTCGAAGCCCTGTTTGGAAAGGAGGGGGAGTAGCTTTTGGACCTAAACCTCATAGTTTTAAGATTAAACTACCAAATAAGGTTAAGCAAAAGGCTTTAATAAGCGCATTGGTAGATAAAGCAATAAATGAGAAAATAGTAGTAGTCGATTCTTTAAAAATAGATCAACCCAAAACTTCTACAATGGTAAAGGTGTTAAAAAATTTAAATCTATCAACACCTTTGATTGTTTTAGAAGAGCCTGATAAAAATTTATATTTATCTATTAGAAATTTAAAAGGTACAGATATGATTTTGGCTTCGAATTTAAATACATATAATGTATTAGCACATGAAAAACTCCTATTTACAAAAAAGGCATTGGCTAAATTAGAAAATAGATTTTTAAATAGAGTGGTGTCCAATGATTAATAGTCCTTATCAAATTATTAAAAAACCTATTATTACTGAAAAAGGAAGTATATTAAGGCAAGAAAATAAATATATTTTTGAAGTTGATATGCGGGCTAATAAGATTGAGATTAAAAAAGCTATTGAGGCGATATACAAGGTAAAGGTGAGAAAGGTAAATACTTCAGTTCACTATGGTAAACCAAGAAGAGTTAGATTTGCACTTGGGAAAAGGTCTGATTTTAAAAAGGCAATGATAACATTAAAAGAGGGACAATTTATTCCTGCATTCGAAGCGTAATAGAAGACAGAGGGAGGAAATTATGCCAATTAAACAATATAATCCTACTTCACCTGGTAGACGGGGAATGAGTGGAGTTGTATTTGATGAAATTAATAAGAAAAAACCAGAGAAGTCATTAGTAAGATATATCACGAGTTCAGGTGGTCGCAATAATCAAGGCCGAATGACTATACGACATCGTGGAGGAGGACACAAACGAAGCTATAGAATAATAGACTTTAAACGGGATAAATGGGGTATTGAAGCTAAAGTATCGGCAATTGAATATGACCCAAATCGGTCTGCTAATATTGCTTTGCTTAATTATAGAGATGGAGAGAAAAGATATATCCTTGCACCAGTTGGGTTAAAGGTTGGAGATACAGTTTGTGCTGGTGAAGAGGTAGATATAAAAGTTGGTAATGCCCTCCCATTGCGTACAATCCCTACGGGGACAGATATCCATAATATTGAATTAAGAAAGGGAAAAGGAGGGCAACTTGTGCGAGGAGCAGGAACTGCTGCCAAGTTAGCTGCCAAAGAGGGTAAATATGCACATATTAAACTCCCATCAGGTGAAGTTAGATTAATTCATATAGAATGTATGGCTACTATAGGGCAAATAGGAAATATGGAACAGGGAAACATTAGTTTAGGGAAAGCGGGTAGGGCACGATGGTTAGGTAAAAGACCTCATACTCGTGGAGTAGCGATGAATCCCGTTGACCATCCTTTGGGTGGTGGCGAAGGAAAATCATCTGGAGGAAGACATCCTGTTACTCCATGGGGTAAACCTACTAAAGGATATCGAACAAGACGAAATAAACTAACAGGTAAGTTTATTGTTAAAAGGAGAGAAAAGTAAATTATGTCTCGCTCAACTAAAAAAGGACCTTATATTGATGCTAAATTATTGAAGAAGATTACTGCAATGGAATCATTAGGTGAAAAAAAGGTGATTAAAACATGGGCAAGACGCTCAACTATTCCTCCTGAATTTGTTGGATATACATTAGCTATTCATAATGGTAAGAAATTTATTCCAATATATATTACTGAAAATATGGTTGGGCATAAATTAGGTGAGTTTGCACCTACTCGGACATTCAGAACTCATGGACATCATACAGAACGCTCACATGCTTTAAAATAATAGAGGGAAATATTATGGAAGCAAAAGCTATTGCTAAATATATTCGCATTTCACCAAGAAAAGCACGGCAGGCAACTAAACTTATACAGGGTAAGCCGGCTCAAGAAGCCATTAACATGTTGAAATTTACAACTAAAAAATCTTGCAGAATACTCCACAAGGTTTTAAATTCAGCTGTAGCTAACGCAAGACAAAAAAAACTTAATCTAAAAATAGATGATTTATACATTAAAAATGCATTTGTAGATCAAGGTCCTACTTTAAAACGAATTCAACCACGAGCTATGGGAAGGGCTTACCGAATCCGTAGAAGAACCAGCCACATCACTGTAGTAATTGATGAATATTAATAGAAAGTTACAGTAAGTAGCTTTTAATAGCTACTTCTGTTAACTAAATAAAAATTTATGTAAAGGAGGAAGATAGTAAAATGGTAGCGTTATGGATTTATATAGTGTTAATGGCGTTGGTTACACTTCTGACAGTATATGAAACAGTTGGTTATTATCGTGAGTATGCCAGGGGTAAAGAGAGAAAGGATATGGTGAAATTTATTATTAAGGTATTGGTATTAGTGTCGTTGGTAATTTTATTGATTCAATTGATACATTGGGCTCTTAATTTGCCTGAGTTTGTGACAACATAAGGAAGGGAGAATATATAAATTTGGGACAGAAAGTTCATCCGATAGGTTTTCGACTAAAATATATCTATGACTGGGAGTCACGCTGGTTTACAAAAAAATCTTATGCCAATGATCTAATTGAAGACTTGAAGATTCGTAAGATTATCAAACAGCGATTAAAAAGGACAGGTGTGTCTAAAATCATTATTGAGCGATTTGGTCAGCGAATGAGAATTACTATTTATACCGCTCGACCTGGCATGGTGATTGGCCGTGGAGGCCAGGATGTAGATAAATTGCGGCAAATAATTCAAAAAATGACTAAACTACAAACTCAAATTGATATTAATGAGATTAAAGAACCAGAATTAGATGCCCAATTGGTAGCAGAGAATATTGCTATTCAGATAGAAAAAAGGATTTCTTTTAGAAGAGCAATGAAGCAAGCTGTAATAACTGCATTGAGGCATGGAGCAAAAGGAATCAAAGTCGCATGTGCGGGTAGACTTGGTGGGGCTGAAATAGCACGCACTGAATGGTATCGCGAAGGACGAGTACCTCTACAAACTATTAGAGCGGAAATTGATTATGGAGTGACACAAGCGGCTACTACTTACGGAATAGTGGGAGTAAAAGTATGGATATTTAAAGGAGAAATACTTTCGGAAGAAGAAAGAGAAAAGGCAAGATTAATGGGATTAGGCGAACAATTAATAGGAGAAGAAAACTATGTTAATGCCTAAAAGAGTTAAATATCGAAAGGCTCATCGTGGAAGACGCAAAGGCATCGCCAGTGCAGGTTGCCAACTTAGCTTTGGAGAATATGGCTTACAGGCAATAGAGTGCGGTTGGATAACAAATAGACAGATTGAAGCAGGCAGAATTGCTATAATGAGGCATATTAAAAGAGGTGGGAAACTCTGGATTAGAATCTTCCCAGATAAACCTGTAACTAAAAAGCCAGCGGAAACAAGAATGGGTAAAGGAAAAGGAGTTCCTGAGTATTGGGTAGCTGTAGTTAAACCAGGGAGGATACTTTATGAATTAGCTGGTGTCCCAAAGGAATTAGCGCAAGAAGCTATCCGCCTAACATCTCATAAACTACCTGTGAAAACAAAATTTGTTACAAGAAAAGAGGGATAAAACGAGTGAAACTGAGAGATTTAAAAGAAATGGATATAGATGAATTGAAGGAGAAAAAAGAGGAATTATCGGCTGAATTGCTGAATTTACATACACAATTTGCAATGAAACATTTACAAAATCCTCTAAAAATCCGGATATTAAGACACTCAATTGCAAGAATCAATACCCTTTTAAGAGAACATGCATTAGGTATAAGGGAGATAAAATAATGCAAGAACGAAGCAAGCTAAAAAAAGTTAAAATAGGTACGGTAGTCAGTAATAAAATGGATAAAACTGCTGTGGTGTTAGTAACTACATCAACTAAACATCCACATTATAAAAAGATTATAAAAAAAAGAACTAAATTTTATGCCCATGATGAGAAAAATATCTGTCATATTGGAGACCAGATAAGTATCATGGAAACAAGACCGTTATCAAAACTCAAACGCTGGCGAGTAGTAGAAGTCTTGAAACGAGAAAGCTGAGGAGAGATTGATTATGATCCAGGCAAAAACTTGGTTAGATGTGGCAGATAATTCAGGTGCCAGACAAATAATGTGCATAAAGGTATTAGGTGGTTCTAAAAATAGATATGCTTATATTGGTGATATAATTGTAGCCTCAGTTAAAGAAGCTATACCTTCTTCTCCTATAAAAAAGGGTGATGTAATTAAAGCAGTAATTGTACGCACAAAGAAAGAAATAAAACGAAAAGATGGTTCTTATATTAGATTTGATGGTAATGCCGCTGTTATTATAGATGACCAGAAAAATCCACGCGCTACACGCATCTTCGGACCTGTAGCAAGAGAATTACGAGCGAAAAAATTTACTAAAATTATTACCTTAGCCCCAGAAGTAGTTTAAAAATAAAGAGAAAGAGTGCCTATCAGCAAATTCTTTCCTGACTCCTACTTATGATAAAAAAGGAGTGATTTGATGAGTAGAAGAGGGGTGCGTGTAAAATTTATGGGTAAAAAATATTGAGGGATATTCGTAAGCGTTCAGGTTATTGCAAGATATCTAATAATCAATGTAAAATGGGCAAGGTAAAATGAGAGGATAGATGAAATGCAAGATAATTGGGAGATCAGTTCTTACTACCAGAACACAGGATTGACTTTTAAATTTTTAATTGCTCATTTTACATACACCCGTAGAAGAGTATTGGCTTAAGGTATTTTAAAAAGTAGAGAGTAGAAAAAATCACTACCTTAATAATTAATGGTGAGAAAAATGGGAATTTATGTTAAAAAAGGAGATAGAGTAGCAGTTATTGCAGGTAAAAATATAGGTAAGCAAGGGAAAGTCTTGCATGTATTACCTAAAAAGAATAGAGTACTGGTAGAAGGAATTAATTTTATTAAGCGACATACACGGCCAAATCCACAACGAGGACAACAAGGTGGAAAAATAACTCGTGAGGCTTCCCTTCATATATCAAATGTAATGTTTGTCTGCCCTAATTGTAATCAGCCATCAAGAGTAGGAAGAATAATATTAGATGATGGCTCTAAAGTTAGGGTATGTAAAAAATGTAATGAAATTGTAGAGAAGAAATAAATTATGGTTAGATTAAAAGATAAATACGAAAAGGAAATAATTCCTATATTAAAGAAAAAATTTGGCTATAAAAATGATTTAGCAGTGCCTAAATTAGAAAAGATAGTTATTAACATGGGTGTAGGAGATGGTAGTACTAATCCAAAGGCATTAGATTCAGCCGTGGAGGCTTTATCTGCATTATCAGGTCAGCATCCCATTAAAAAACCTGCTAAACACTCAATTGCAGGCTTTAAAATAAGAGAGGGAATGTTAGTTGGTTGTATGGTCACATTGAGAAGAGCAAGAATGTATGAATTCTTTGATAGATTAGTTAATACTGCGTTACCGAGGGTGAGAGATTTTAGAGGGGTACCTATAAATTCATTCGATGGCGGAGGAAATTATACACTCGGCATAAAAGAACAAATTGTATTCCCAGAAGTAGATTATGATAAGGTAGAAAGAGTCCGCGGGATGAATATTTGTATAGTAACAACAGCTAAAACCGATGAAGAAGCAAAGGAACTACTAAAAGCTCTTGGAATGCCATTTAGAAAGTGAGGAAGGAATAATTCTTATGGCGAAAAAGGCAATGATTGAAAAATTAAAAAGAATCCCTAAATTTAAAGTAAGATTCCATAATAGATGTCAAATCTGTGGTAGACCAAGAGGATATTTGCGTAAATTCGGTATGTGTAGAATTTGTCTTCGAACATTAGCTCGTGAAGGAAGACTACCAGGAGTGATTAAAGCCAGTTGGTAAAAAAGAGTAGAAAGTAGAAAGTAGAGAGAAAGGGAAACCATGCAAAAGGTCAGATAAACATCTCTCTACTTGCTACTCTCTACTTATGAGAAAAAGGAGTATAAAAATGAGTATGACAGACCCTATTGCTGATATGTTAACCAGAATTCGTAATGCAAATCATGCAGGGCATGAATATGTTGATATTCCAGCATCAAAATTAAAGTCTAACATATCTACTATTCTCAAAAAAGAAAAATTTATTAAAAGTTATAAATTTATTGAAGACCGCAAACAAGGTATTATCCGGATTTATTTAAAATATGGTCCTAAAAGAGAAAGAGTTATAAGTAACTTGAAAAGAATTAGTAAACCAGGACTACGGATTTATGTTGACAAAGACAATATCCCAAAGGTCTTAGGAGGATTAGGAATAGCTATTATATCTACATCTAAAGGGGTTATGACAGATAAAGCATGTAGAAAACTTGCTATTGGTGGAGAGGTACTTTGTTATGTCTGGTAAAGAGTAAGAAGTAGAAAGAAAATAAGACCAGGCAAAAGGTTAGGCAAAAACCTCTCTACTTGCTACTTATACTTAACACGCGCATAATCGGGGATTTTTGTAACTTATATTCTCAGTTCCATGGTTCATGGTTGAAGGGTTAGCTTTCTAACCTTGAACCTTTGAACCTCGAACCTGACAACCTAAGCAGATACAGAATCGTAAATTATGCCCTCTTCAAGTATATAATAAAAAGGAGTGATAAGATGTCGCGGATAGGACAAGCACCTATAAGTGTTCCAAAGGATGTAAAAATTAATTTAGATAATTGTACTATAACTGCTAATGGGCCACTGGGAGGTTTATCCTGGTCATTCCCTTCGACAATGACTATAGAGATTAACGAAAATCAACTTTTGGTTAAACGTTCATCGGATGATAAAAAACAAAAAGCGCTTCACGGCTTAACTCGAAGTGTGATTAACAATATGGTTCAGGGAGTAAAGACAGGCTTTGAGAAAACTTTATTAATTGAAGGAGTAGGTTATAAAGCCACTTTAGAAGGTAAAAATATAAAGTTACAATTAGGATTTTCTCACCCAGTAATTGTTAAACCACCAGAAGGAATTACCTTTGAAGTTCCTGAACCTATTAAAATAAAAGTTAAGGGTATTGACAAACAATTAGTAGGTGAGATAGCAGCAGAAATCCGTGCCATCCGCCAAGCAGAAGTTTATAAAAGAAAAGGTATTAGATATATTGACGAGTATATCAAAACAAAGGTAGGTAAGACAGGAATTTAAGATATTGTGAGATTAGATGGTAGAAAATAATTTATTCTCATGGAGGTTTTTGAATAGAGATGGCAATAGTTATTTCAGACAGATTAAAAGAGAAGTTCGGTAGTGAAGTAATGGGAGATTTTATCAAGGTTATGGAGGAAATAATAGGTGAAAAAGGAGTACCAAAAGATGAACTTGGATCAAGGTTAGGAGTAATAGATATTAGACTTAATAGCTTAGATATTAGACTTAATCACTTAGAAGAAAGGTATGGTGAATTAAAAGATGAGATAAAGAATTTAAGAGAAGAGATGAATATTTTTCGTATAGAGATGAATACTTTTCGTACAGAAGTAAATGAACGAATAGATAAAACTCATGAGCGGATGGAACGGATGGAGGCAAGATTAAATGAGAAAATAGAAGGGGTTGAAACAAGAGTGAATGAAAGGATTGACGGATTGCATAAGTTAATAATCTCTCAAACTAAATGGATGGTAGGAAGTATTATCTTTGTTGGAACGCTAATTAGTGTTTTGATGACTATATTTAGATTTGTTGGATAGTTGGGTGAATTAGATAATTGAGTAATTAGGTAACTGGTTAATTAATTACCCAATTACTTAGTTACCTAACTTTGTTCTTTGACAATTGAATAGTGTTTTTTTATTCTTGACAGAAGGGAAAAAGTAAAGTATAATTTGTGAGTGATGAGGTGGAAAGATGGGAAAGAAAGACCGAAAACAGAAGACAGAAAGCAGAAGAGAGAAAACAGGTAGCAGTAGGCAGAAACAGAGGAAGGGGAAGGTTTCTTTTAGAATACCAAAGTTTTTAATACCCAGGGATGAACCGATTGTTCCAATGTCATTTAGTCAGATAGATTATGCTGGAGGGATGTTGGTATTTTTTATCTGCTGGGCAGTGTATCTACATACTCTTACTCCGACGATTGGATTTCATGACTCTGGAGATATGGTTACAGCGGCTTTTGTACTCGGTATCCCACATCCAACTGGCTATCCATTGTATTGTTTGCTGGGAAAACTATGGATGACTATTCTGCCGATAGGGAACATTGCCTATCGGATGAATTTAGCATCTGCATTATGTGCCTCTTTGGCATGTGTGATGGTGTACTTTATCATCTTAAAAGTAGGAGATAGGAAGTGGGAAGTGAGAAGTGAGGAAAATAAACTCATCTCCCATCTTTTATCTCTCATCCCGGCGATAGTGGGAGCTCTAATGCTTGCCTTTGCTACTACCTTCTGGGAACAAGCAGTAATTGCAGAGAAGTATACATTAAATGCTCTCTTTGCCACCCTACTAATTTTCATCCTACTAAAGTGGCAAGAAGCAATGGCAGAAGTCAAAGAACAGAGTACAGAGGACAGAAGACAGAAGGTAAAAGGCAAGAAGCAAAGAGCAGAGACAAGTTACCAGTTACCCAATTACCCAATTACCCAATTACCCAATAAACTCTTATACCTCTTCGCTTTCACCCTTGGTTTATCCTTCACCCATCACATGCAAACAATCTACTTAGTCCCAGCGAGTATATTCTTTATCGTAGCAGTGTACTGGAAGAAATGTAGACAACAAAAACAATCATTCTACTCTCTACTCTCTACTCTCTACCCTCTACTCTTAAAATTGCTTTGTTTATTCATTCTGCCATTATTCTTATACCTATATCTACCTATTCGAGCAAGTCAACATCCGCCACTTAATTGGTGGAATCCTGAAACTTTTGAGAGATTTATTATACATATTAGTGGAGAATTATATAAAGATTATTTTGTATCAAATTTAAACGAAATTTATAAAAATCTAAGTGACATTCCTAATTTTTTAATAGATCAATTTACTCAATATTTCTGGTGGATTAGTTTAATTGGTTTTTTTATTCTATTACTTCAAAGAAAGATTATTTTTATATTTTTCTTTTTAATGATTATAGTGAATGTATTTTTTGCCATTAGATATTCTATTCCAAATATAGAAGATTATTATATCTTATCTTATGTTATTTTTAGTATTTTATTTAGTTTGTGTATTGGATTTATAATAAATAGAATTTTACAAAATAATAAAAAAATATTATTATTTTCCATTTTATTTTTCATCTTTCCTATTATTGTATTTTTTATACATTATTCTTATAATAATAGAAATGATTATTATTATGCTTATGATTATGGGTGGAATATATTATCACCTTTGAATAAAAAAACAGTTGTATTTATGGAAGGAGATGCTATTACTTTTAATACTTTTTATCTTCACTTGTGTGAAGAATACTCTTCAGAGACAGCATTAGTTTTTATTAATTTTTTAGCTGCAGAGTGGTATTTTAAATCTTGTAATGGTGAAAGTTGGTATAGTAAAATGATTAAGTCTCGATATAATATAGAGCTAACTACTTCTATTCCATACAGTAAAGTTAATTTAGAGGATATTCCCAAAAGTGTCTTGAGAACTAATGTTAATGAGATTATGTGTAAAAATAGGCTTAAAAAAACTATTTCAGTATTTATCTCAGATGGTGAGGAGATTAGTAAAAATTATATATTGATTCCTAACGGGAGTTTGAATGAAGTGGTAAATAAAGATATAGATACAAAAGAGCTATATATAAAACTTAATAAAAGTACAAAAAAATTTTTTAGAAAGAGGAATGTGTTAGATAATAATAAAGTTTTTAAAGACCCCAAATGGACACTTGAAGTAATTATAAATTATATGCTTTTATATAACAGAAGAGGAATGCTTTATTTTAATATGGGAAAGTATAAGGATGCTATTATAGAATATAAGAAAGTGTTAGAAATAAAAATAAATCTTGATAAGTTCCCTTATTTCATTCCGTATGGTAATCAGTATAATAATCTGTTAGATAAGTATAAGGAACTTAAAGAAGAAGCTATAAAGAGGTTGGTACTATCTTATTATTATAGGGGGAGAGAATTTCATGAAAAAAAGTTTTATCTAAAAGCTATCAAGGTATATAAAAAAGCAATAGAACTCCAACCTAAAAATATATCTATTAGAAATATAATAGGATATTTATATTTCTCGCTTGGAAAATATGAAGAGGCAATAGCTGAGTTTAAAAAAGCGATAGAGATAAATTCAACAGATATCAAGTCTCATATAAATTTAGCTAATGTTTACTATAAGAAAGGATTATTTGAAGAAGTTATTAAAGAATGTAGTCATATTTTAAAACTTGATTCCAACAATACCTATGCCCTACAGATGCAAAGAGTAATTTTATCAAAAAAGGAGGGTAATGATGAGTAAGAGATTTCTTCTTTATATTTTAGTAATAATGGGATTAATTTGGAATGTAGGAATTGTAAAGGGAACTGCTACTGTAAGTGGAACTGTATCTGGTACTTGGTTGGTTACTAATAGTCCCTACATTGTTACAGGAACCGTTACTGTAGAATCTGGAACTACTTTGACTATTGAACCTGGAGTAGTAGTTAAATTTGCTACCGATACATCCTTGATTAATTATGGAACATTATTAGCTATTGGTAATCCTAATGGAACAATTAGTTTTACTTCTAATAAAGATATTCCTTCACCTGGTGATTGGCAAAGTATCAAATTCAGTGGAGATACTGCTAAGGGAACTATTAGTTACTCTCTAATTCAGTATGCTAGACAGGCTATATATCTGCACAATACCTCAAGAATTGTAATTTCTTACAATACCATAAGGCACAACAAAGGAAATGATGGTTCTAACGGTACCAACGAGGATTCAGGTACCACAGGTGGTATTGGTACAGGAATATATCTTTATTTATCTACTGATAATGTTATTATAGGGAATATCTTTTTAGATAATAAAGGGGGAAAAGGTGGTAATCAAGAACGTTTAAATTCACCTGGTTCAGGTGGTATTGGTTGTGGCATTTATTTAGATTCATCAGATAATAATAAGATAATGGATAATAATACTATTGATAATACCGGTGGTACTGGTAATCCAGATGGTAATGGAGTTGGTATTTATTGTAAATCTTCAGTAGTTTCTTCACTTATCTATAATAATATTTATAATAATCAAACTTATAATTTACAGACAGATGGTAC
>JBFMDD010000154.1:0-8259 GCA_040754115.1 bacterium | reverse complement strand
CAAGATAAAATCTCCATCACGAATAATTATGGAAAAGAAAAACAGAGAGAGCAACATGTAGTGACAATCTTAAAAATTAAGTGTAGTAATATCAATATGTTACAAATTTTGCTGTTGAACATAGGTTATAAACCACAAATTCACCTGCATCATAAAATATGTTGATATCTGGAAGGTTATCAGGAGCAATTATATATTTAATATTAATTAAGTGTAGAAGAGGAGAGAATTTTCCTAATGGGATAAAAGAAAAAGAGAGGTAGATATCGTAATCTTTTAATCTAAATCCATCATAACCGTATGCATCATATAAATGATAAATAATTCCTATATTCGGTAATAAAGCATTTTTTAACCTTTTAATTAACATAGGTAATGTAGAGCCATCAACTTTAATATCATAAGCTGATAGTATACGAAAATAAGCTTTAATTTTTTTTACTTCGCAACCTTCTGTAAGTTCAAGTAATTTTACAATTTCAGGTTTATAATAATAAAAATCTTTGTCTCCAACTAAATTAATTTTACTTCCACTCAAAAAGTTTCTACTATTATAATTGAAATTATAGATATATAAAAAATTCCTATTCTAATATATTCCAATTTCCTTAAGATAAGTAGTAAGAAAGTAAAAGAAAGGAAAATAAGTGATAAAAACATGCTGCGTATATTTATAAAATACCATTCTAAATTAAAATTAGGCAATATTGATAAAATAAAATCTTTACAAATCCATGCTAATAGCCAGGAGATAAAATATATTAAGGTAAATATCCAAATGAAATTTAATCCCTTGTTTTCGTAAATTAACTTATTAGCTCCAAAGCCTGCTAATATAGCTCCTGAAAATATAGTTAATGAAAAAAACTTTATTGGATATCTAATCCATGAAAATATTGGAATATATTCATACAATAATTGGTAAAAAGGTAAATATTTGCCCAGTGATAAAAGAATAGAACATAGAAACATACATGTCCAAAACATAGTTAATTTTCTTTTTGAATAAAAAATCCCCACCATTATAAAACAAAAAGATATAATACCAAGATAATAGCTTTTCACTGTCCACTGTGCAAACAAAAAACTAGGTAATTTAATAGGAATGAAAAGGACAAAAAGTTCTCCAGGAATTAAAGATTTAACTGTTGCATCAGAATATTCTGTGCCAATATTAACTCTGGTAGAAAAAGAACACATCTCTAAAAATGGCAGAGATTGAAATAATGTAATTCCTATCCATATTAATCCTGCCAATGCAAAAACATAAGGTCCTCTCTTAACATCTTTAGATAAGCTAAATAAAATTAACCCTAACAGAGTAATAAAGAATATATCCGGCGCACCAGCTAAAAATTGAATTCCTAAAATTAATCCTAAAAGTATAATAGAATTTTTTTCTCTATTACACGATTCAGTAATAAAAAAGAAAGAGGAGTCCAAATAGAGGTAGTTAAAGCAAAAGTAAGCTCTATTAGAGAAAAAAGATATCCACTGAATCCATAGCTAATGGCTGATATTAAAGCTGGAATTTCTTTTACCAAACTTCGCATTAAAAGATACATGAACAACGAGGCTAAAAAAAGTGTGCAATAATGAATAATTTAAAACCAAAATAGAATGGAAAAAGATAATTAATAAAAGAAAGTGGGTAAAATATAGCTGACTTTAAATTAGCTAAAAAAGGAATTCCACAAAAAAGATAGGGATTCCAAAATGGGATAATTCTTGATTTTATACACTCGCTAGTGAAATAATTAATAGGATAATGATAATGAAAAAAATTGGGATTAATAAAATTTTTCTCAGTAAAAAACATTTCTAAGAAAAAGATAAATACTAATAATAAAATAAAAAATACTACATATAAATCTTTTTTATATTTCATTTCTAACCATTCCTTGTATATTTCCATAAGCCAATCACAATTAAAACAAGTAATGTAAAAATAGTTCCCATAAAACCAATCTTAAAACTTAATGGAGAATAGATAAATTCGACCTTATGAATTCCCATTGGAAGCACAATAGCCCTAAATAGAAAATTAGCTCGATAAATCTTTGTCGGTTTACCATCTACATACGCCTTCCAACCAGGATAGTAAGTATCACTTAAGAACAAGAATCCATCCTGATTAGAAGAAGTGGTAATGGCAACTTTATTGGGTTGATAATCTATAATTTGGATTTGAGATTTTAGAGTTGGGATTTGGGATTTATTTGGAATTCGAAGAATGTTGCGAAGCAAAATTTGAGATTTGGAATTTGGGATTTTTCCCTCCAATATTACTTCTTTTTGTGGCTCAAAATCTCTACTTGTAAGTATGTTTAAAATTTCTTGCCTATCTTTAACTACCCTTGCCTTAGGAACAAAAAATGCTCTTTTAAGATAATTTGGATTCTCATAAAGTCTAATCTCTTCATCGTTTTTTTTCTCCATATAAATTAATTTCAAATGGTCCGTTGGAATTTCAAACTTAGAAATGATATATTTTACATTAGTTAAATTTAGAAGTCGAAGTACATTAGAAAATTCCTCTCCTGAGCTTAACTTATCCTCAAATCTAAAGTAATCTTTTAAGACTAAGAACCCATATCCTTGCACTCCAAAAACCTTATGCATTAATCCAAAATTAGGACTTAGAATTGATTGATGACGAATACGGAGTTCAAATAGAGTATAGTTTTTAACATAACTTGTCTCAATTAAACTCCTTGGTTCTATCATAAACCTACTGATACCAGTAGAGTCTTTTTTTAATATCTTTAAAACAGGTGGTTTCTTTGAATAGAATTTTTGAGTAATAAGTGGATTTAAATTTAGACCAAAGAAGAATAAATCAACGATTATAATAAAAATTGAAATAGTAGAAAAGATGCTTAAATTAATCCTCTTTATTTTGGTGAGTAGAATTAACGAATTAAATATTGAAAAGAATATGGTTATTAAGGAAAAATTTTTAAAAGTCATAAAATAATTCCCTTCTATTGCAATTAACCCATCAATTGTGGGAGGTTGAAGATAATGAAGTTTTAACACAAATAAAATCTTACCAATGTTAATATACCAGAATATCAAAATAATAAGTAACAAAAAATTAACTCCAAAGAGAAAGATTAAAGGTTTTATCTTTTCCTTTTTAATTATCATTAATAAGTAATCAAATCCAAATCCTGCTAAAATGCCTCCTGCAAAAATTGTTAGACAGAAAAATTTTACTGGGTATCTCATAAAAGAAATACCAGGAAGAGAGTTATATAGAAAGTTATAAAAAGGTGTATTAATTCCAAGTGCTAATATTATAGAGCCAAAGAATATAGCTACCCAAAAAACATTTCTCTTCCTTTTCTCAAATATGGCTACCATAACTAAAAATATTCCAATGATACCCAAATAAATACTTTTAAAGAAATCCTGTCCCCAAAATTTCCAGATAAACTCCACAAACCCGGATGAAGCAGGACAAATTAAAGTAAGTAGTTCAATCGGCGGTAATGACCATTTAGTAGCTTTATGATACACCATGCCCTCCTGCCGATATGAATAATTAACAGCCTCTAAAAAAGGTAATAGTTGAAATAGAACTAATCCAACACTAATTAATCCAACTAAACTAAGAATAAGAATACTCTTAGATGGATAAATTATTCTCCCCTCTTCTCTATATTGCATAACTGCTTTTGCAATGGTAAATAATATTAATGTGAGGACGGTAGTGTATAAAATCTCTGGTTTTTCACCTAAAAATTGAAAAGCTAATGATATACTGGTAAAAATAATATACTTGAATTTTGAAGAATTTATAGCTTTGTTGTAGAATAGAAATATAAGAGGTGTCCAACAAGCAGAAGTTAGGTGAGTAAAAATATCTATGGAGAGAAGGTATCCATTAAAGGTATAGGTAATAGCAGCAATTAAAGAAGCTGCTTTCCCTATTCTCCAATCTCGCATTAATAGATACATGAAAATCCCTGCTAAACAAAAATGACCTATAATAAATAATTTAAACCCAATGTCAAAAGGCAAAACATACATAAAAATAGACAACGGATTTAAAAGACCATGTTGTAAAGAACCAAAGAATGGAAATCCAAAATAAATGTAGGGATTCCAAGGTGGGAAATATCCATCTTTTACACATTGCGAGACAAAATACCGTGTGGGATAAAATGTATGATAAATATCTCTAAAAATATATGTAGCTTGTGTAAATAATACTTGACTAAAAAAAAGTACTACTAAACCCAAAAAAATAAATATGATTAATTTATCCCTCTTATCTAATAATCCTGCCATTACTTTTTCCTCTTACGAAAGATTAAAAATCCTAATAAACTAATTATGGTAATTAATGTTCCAAGCAGTTCAATTTTAAAGCTCAATGGTATGTAGACAAATTTAACATGATGACTTCCTTGTGGAAGTACAATAGCCCTAAATAAAAAATTAGCTCGGTAAATCTTTGTTGGTTTACCATCTATATATGCCTTCCAGCCAGGATAGTAAGTATCACTTAGGAATAAAAATCCATCATTATAACAGGAAGTGTTGATAGTAACTTTATTGGGTTGGTAATCTATAATTCGGATTTGAGATTTGAGATTTGAGATTTTAGATTTGGAATTTGGAATTTCTTCCTCTAATATTACCTCTTTTTGTGGGTCAAAATCTCTACTTGTAAGTATGTTTAAAATCTCTTGCCTATCTTTAACTACCCTTGTCTTAGGCACAAAAAATGCTCTTGGGAGATAACTCATATTTTCATAAAGTCTAAATTCCTCCCCATATTTTTCTTCTTTATAAACCAATTTTAGATAGGGATATGGAATTTCAAACTTAGAGATAATATATTTTACATTGGTTAACTTAGAAAGTTGAGGGTCTACAATAAACTTTCCATAGCCTAATCTTACATAAAATTTTATGTAATCTTCTAATATTAAGAATCCATAGCCATCAACCTCATATATTTTATGCATCAATCCCAAATTAGGTGTTAGACTCAGCTGTAATGTCTTAATTACCTCTAAAAGAGTTTGTTCCCCTCTACCCAACTCTTCACAATAATAACTTAATGTTTTTGGCTCTATCATAAATCGAAAATAATCAGTATCTTTTTTTAGTATTTTTAGGATTGGAGGTTGATAATGATATAATTTTTGGTTCACAAGTGGATTCAAATTTAAGCCAAAAAAGAATAAATCAAAGGTGATAATGATAAGCGAAACAGTGGTAAAAAAATTTAACTTGACTCTACATCTTCTGGTTAAAAAGGCTAATAGATTAAACAAAGAAAAGATTGTAGTTACTAAGAAGAAATTTTTATATACCATAAAATATTTTCCTTCAATCTCGAGTAATTTTTCAAGAGAATTGATGACAAAATAATTAATTTTTAATAACCATAAAATTTTACCTAAGTTAAAGTACCAGATGAGTAAAATAAAGATTAGGAAAAGGTTTGATATAAAAAGGAGAATAAATGATTTTATCCTTTTCTCCCTGATAGTTCTCAAAAGATAGTCAAATCCAAATCCAGCTAATATACTTCCTGCAAAGATACTCATGCAGAAAAATTTCATTGGATAACGATGCATAGAAAAGAATGGAAAATATTTATATAAAAATTTATAAAAAGGAGTGTGGTCACCAAATGATAGAATTATTCCAACTAAAAATATACCAAACCAAAAGAGGTTTTTTCTACTTTTTTCACAAAGACTGACTAAAATAAGAAAAAATGGTACTATTCCAAAATAAATACCTTTAAAAAGCCCTTGCCCTAAACCAACCCAGATAAATTCCATAAATCCTGATGAAACAGGACAAATTAAAGTAAGTAGTTCAATCGGCGGTAATGACCATTTAGTAGCTTTATGATACACCATGCCCTCCTGCCGATATGAATAATTAACAGCCTCTAAAAAAGGTAATAGTTGAAATAGAACTAATCCAACACTAATTAATACAACTAAACTAAGAATAAGAATACTCTTAGATGGATAAATTATTCTCCCCTCTTTTCTATATTGCATAACTGCTTTTGCAATAGTAAATAAAGTTAAAACAATGACAGTAGCGTATAAGATTGTTGGTTCCTCCCCTACAAATTGAAGGCTTAATGATATACTTGTAAGGATAATATATTTTAATTTTTCTTTCGTGTAGAAAGAGCGATTGAACAACAAAAATATAAGAGGTGTCCAACAGGCAGAAGTTAAATGAGTAAATGTATCTATTGAGAGCATATAACTATTAAATGTATAAACAAGACTGGCAATTAAAGAAGATATTTGGCTTACCCCAAAATCACGCATCAATAGATACATAAATAGTCCAGCTAAAAAGAGATGCCAGACAATAAATAATTTTATTCCTATATCAAATGGGAAAAGATAGAGAAAAAAAGAAAAAGGATTTAAAAGCCCATGTTGTAGAGATGCGAAGAATGGATAACCAAAATAAAGATAAGGATTCCATAATGGGAAACAGCCTTCTTTTACACATTGTGAGACAAAATATCGAGTTGGATAGATAGTCTTATAAAAATCTCTAAAGACATAAGTAGCTTGTGTAAATAAAATCTGTCCAAAGAAGATAATTATTAGACTTAAAAATAAAAATATTATCCATAAGTCCTTTCTATCTAATCTCATTAATCTATCCCTCGCAAAGTAGATAGTGCAAGTAGAGAGAGTAGGTGAGCACATCTCACTTTCCCTACTCTCTACTCTCTACTCTCTACTCTCTACTCTATTTAATGAATCCAACTCTCCATGGAGGCCAATAGATAATAAATGCCTTCCCTTTAATTAGATTTTTAGGTAAAGGTCCCCAAAATCTTGAATCATGGCTTGAATCACGATTATCACCCATCATAAAGTAGGTATTATGAGGAACAATAAGTGCTTTTTCCCAATTATCACGAGGATACTGTTCCGTAGAAGAAATATCTGTATGAATTTTATATGACTCATCTAATAACTTACCATTAATATAAACCTGTTTATGCTTAATTAATATCTTTTCACCTGGAAGTCCAATAACCCTTTTAATAAAATCTCTTTTAGGATCTTCTGGATAACGGAAAACAATAATATCTCCATGTTTGGGCGAATTCCATTCAAATATCTTTTTGTCAGTAAAAGGAATAGGTAATCCATATGCAAATTTAAGTACAAACAAATGATCTCCTACTTGAAGAGTGGGAACCATTGATTCAGAAGGTATTTTAAATGCTTGAATAACAAAGGTTCGTATAATTAAAGCTAAAATTAATGCTGGTATTATTACCTCAAATATAAGCTCATAAATTTTTGATTTGGGTCTATTTTTCTTCATAAACAAAAAAATCTCTCCTTCCTCTTCAAATAGTAGTTCGTTATTCATAGTTCGTTCGTCTTTTGTGAACAACGAATTACTAACTACGAAACTACATATCATCAACAGACAAAAATACCTTCTTTCCCTTCTTCTTTGTGTCCTAAAGGGACATATATGTTTCTTCTTAAAAAAAGAGGTTGATTAAAAAATAACCAACCTCTTTTTTTGTCTTTGTTGTTTAAGAACCTCGTAAGTAAACAACTTTTAAGTGTCGATTAAGGTTCTTCATGACCATAATTGGAGTAATAAAGGGTTGAATTTGCAAGATTAACCGATGCAGTATCCCGGTGTTTGCAATTAATTCTACAATCCCCACTTCTGGATGAGTATATCCATCCTCCTACATCGGAAATCTGACTAGCAATAATTTCTTCATTTTGCCCTGTAATCGTATAGTCTACTGTAGCCGTATTGTTATGTGGATTGGATCGTTGTAATGTTGCTTTAGGAATCTTCGCCATATACCCCGATATAAATGCAGGGAATACTTCATTATTAATTGTGTGTGAACTCGCATCTAATGTCTGTGGCCACTGTCCTTTATTGTCTCCATAATAAATAGCAATCGCACTTCTTATGGCACCTAAATTTCCTCTTGCGCCTGCCTCTCTTGCCTTATCTATTAGCTGAGCAAATCTCGGTATAGCAATTGCAGCTAGGATGCCTATAATAGCGACTACTATCATTAATTCAATAAGTGTAAATCCTTTTCCTTTTTTCATCTCTTTTTCACCTCCTTCTCACATCTATTTTTTTAAAGTTTTTATACTTAACAACACCCTTGTGTTGAACTTAATTTAATTATAACATAGAAAATAATTTCTGTCAACAATTTTTTTGAGTGTAAAAATAAAATTATTTCTTGACAAGTTGGAT
>JBFMDD010000153.1:0-2101 GCA_040754115.1 bacterium | reverse complement strand
CCTTTGATAGTGCGTTACTACAAGCACACCTAAATTTGGACCTACAAGCTTGTTAACACCATTAGCAACTATTTTCAACGCATCTATATCCAATCCACTGTCAGTTTCATCTAAAATCGCAATCTTTGGCTCCAACACAGCTAGTTGCAATATTTCAGCCCTTTTCTTCTCACCACCAGAAAACCCATCATTCAGATATCTGTTAGCAAAATTAGAATCTATCTTGAGCATTTTCATCTTCTCGTTGATTATCTTTTGGAACTGTAAAGCAGATACCAGTTCTTCACCTTTATTACTCGCTTTCTTTCCTTTGACCGAATTGTAAGCAGATTTCAAGAAATTGAACAGGCTAACGCCGGGAATAGCAACCGGATATTGGAACGCTAAAAACAAGCCTAGCTTAGCGCGTTCATCTGGTGACATCTCAGTAATATCTTTGCCTTCAAATAAAATTTTCCCTGAAGTTATTTTATAATTTGGGTGACCCATTAGTGTATAGCTTAATGTGCTCTTTCCAGCACCATTCGGCCCCATCAAAGCATGAATTTCACCTTGTTTTATTGTCAGATTCACTCCCTTTAATATTTCTTTATCATTCACACTTACATGCAAATCTTTTATTTCAAGTTTAGAAGACATATTAAATATAACAGCGTTATATGTATTTAAATAAATTTTAGCGTTACTATTATTCGATAGAAATATTTAAATATAATACAACAAACAAATAAGATATGAGATATTTCACCAATTTAATTTTATTAGCAGCTATGGTAATGAGTCTATATAGATGTGTAAACAGACCAAAGACTTTACCTCCAGTAGCAACGGCTCCGTCTATAGAATATAGTAGAAGTACACCTACATCTTATGTTTTGCCTTCTGCTACACCTATATCATCTGGATTAGAAATATTAGATTTTTATAACAATGGTCCTTATATAGGCTCAGCCCAAATAAAATTGAATGGGAGACATGGAATGATTTACGCTTTCTCAGATGTTGAACCTGAAGGAAGTTGTGATGATCCAAAATATTCTACGAAGGGAATAGGAGAATGGGTTGAAATATCTGGAGGATTATCTATAAGATTTGTCAGATCAAACAACGGTGTATTGGAGTTTTATTTGAGACATGGTAAAGAAGAACATAAACTGTTCACATTAGGTGAACCAGCAATAGAAGGAAAGCGTGCGAATTATGTATTAGTTGGTTTGACTAATTCAAAAATAGAAGGTTATGAAGGTCTTGATGTGCCTATCGCTTGTTTTGAAGACTGAGTATCTATAAATACCGAATTACTTTATTTACAAATTCCCCATCCACATTCAGGGCAAGTGACGCAGCCTTCTCCATGAACAAGCTTGGTTGCACATTCAGGGCAATTAATTAATTGCTTAGGTATAGGTAGTTCATTATTGTCATTATCATCATATTTTAATTTCGGTTTTTCAATTTTCGGGGAGACTAGTACTTGATTTTGTATTGAGGTATCCCTAAACACTGTCACATCTTTACATCCCAGTTTGTAAGCTAGCAAATAAGCTTTCTTAACATCATCAACTGTAGCTGTTGCAGGGAAATTGTTTGTCTTGGAAATACTCGAATCAACCCACTTCTGGAATGAAGCTAGAGCTTTAATGTGATCTTCAGGACTAATGTCCATAGCCGTGACAAACACCTTCTTCATCTTTGGCGGTATGTATCTAATGCCTTGTACACTCCCCCTATTATTTGCAATATCCTTTAACAATGCCTCGTCAAACAATCCTTCTTCATACATAGCCCTCTCAAAAACATGCTCTATGTAAAAGAAGCTGCCTATTGCCACATTTTTTTCATAAACCAAAGTAAACACCGGTTCTATACCGCTATTACACCCGACTATCATCGATATGCTACCTGTAGGCGCTATCACTGTAGTATAACCGTTTCTTATACCATATTTTTTAACATCTTCAGAGACTTTCTTCCAATCAAGATTCCAGCTGTTTTTATCATCAAATCCAGCGAACGGTAGCTTGCCGTCTTTATAAAAACTTTTGTCAAAATATGGCATAGTACCTCTTTCTTTTGCCAGCTCAATAGATTCTATTTTTGA
>JBFMDD010000152.1:0-3741 GCA_040754115.1 bacterium | reverse complement strand
TAGCCTCTACTGTCTGAATCACAAATTTTTTGCAAAAAACACTTGACAAATTTAAGGATATATGATATTATATCTTAAAAACGAAAAAGAGAAGTGATTTTTAGGTGATTATTCTGCGAGGGAATTCTTCTCTGTCTGGTCACTTCACTTAAGTATTTGAGGGGAATACTGAGCAAGGTGGGACAGAACGAAGTAGTGCTTATCGGTGAAAGACTTTTCTATTTACCCATATATTTTCAATGCCCACCTTTTCTTCAGATGAAAAAAGCATTAAAGTTTTGGTATTATTTTGTCGATATTTTTAAAAAAGTGTAGATAAAAATAAAAATTTGGAAGGTAAAATAAAAAAATACTTGACAAATAAAGGGTGATGTGGTAATATAATTCAAAATAGAAAAAAATAAGATGGCAAGAAAAAAAGTAATATTAGGAGGGATAATTTTTACTTTTCTTGTAGGGTTGAATATAAAAATAGTAGATGCACAGACATCAGAAAATCTAACTATTCCTACAAAAGAGGTAATAGAAAGGCTTGCAAGAATAGAGGAAAATCAAAAAAGCATACAACGACAGATAGATGATACGAATAGACGAATAGATGATATGAATGAGCGAATAAATGAACGAATAGATGATGTGAATATACGAATAGATGACTTGAAAGGAGATATTAGAGAACTAAAGAGTTTTGTCTTGTGGGGTTTTATGTTAATGTGCACAGGAATGTTTGCATTATGTGGATTTGTTCTCTGGGATAGAAGAACTGCTTTACTACCTACTATTCATGAGATGAAAGAATTAGCACAACAAGGGGAGAAAGTAGAAAAGGTATTACGAGAATACGCAGGTGAAGATACAAAATTTGCGAAAGCGATGCGTGCGGCAGGATTGTTATAGAGTATAGAGAGAGAAAATTTATAGAAATAGGTAGAAATTAATGGAAATTGGTGGTAAAAAAGACAACAAATTTCAATAAGTTTTTGTTTCGCAACATTCTTCAAATTCAACTAATTTCAATTTATTTCATAAATAATTTCTGATCTTTGACAGATGATTTTCCAGGATAACCCGTAGAGGTTTATCCCATGAGACTCTTTAGGAGGAGAAGATGATAAACTAACCCAAGTGTGAAGTTGAAAGTATTTTCCTAAAGAGGGAGGATAAATTTTTACGGTTAAAAATATGATATAAAGAAAGATTACCTTGTACCTGCCCAATCTTGCAAAGAAAGGTGGTGAAAAAAGTTCCTCCATTTTGGTTTGCCGGGCAGTAAGATAAGTTGACAGATGACAGAGCACCAGTTGACAGAAAATACTATTAAAAATAATTCTGTTAACTGAGAAGTGTTCACCGTTAACTTAAAAATATAGGTACGAGGTAAAAAATTAATCTTAAGGATTTTTCCTTAAGAAAAAAAACCTTTTTTAAAGGAGGAACAAAAAAATTATGAAAAAGACTTTAGTCTATTTAGTGGCGAGTGTGGCGGTGTTAATGTTGACGATGCCCGCATTTGCGGAGATAGAATGGTCAGGTAATATCCTGGCAGGGATTGAGAAGATGGATTACGGTACTGACACTACACCATCTGATAAGGAGAGTGATGAGCTTCAATTCTCCAACATAAAGCTCAATCTTGATGTCAGGGCAGATGTATGTGATGGCGTGGTAGGAGTTGCTCAACTTCGCTCGGTTTGTACTGACTGTAATGTGTTCAAGAGATGTATCTATGTGGAGATATGTGATCTCCTTATTCCAGATGGATGCATTCAGATTGGGCGAATAGAACTACCATTAGGTGCAGTTGCAAATGCATCAAAAGGTGCTAACACAATGAAAAACCCATTAATCTTTAACTCACTATTAGTCGATGAGATGTTATTACAAGCCGTAGATGATGGGTTACTGATTAAGAAGACATTGGGGGCAGTTGACTGTAAGTTGGGAATAACCAATGGTTGCGATGGTGATGAGAGTTGTAGTGCTCCAGGACTTCAACCAAAATGCAAAGACACTAATGGCGACAAGGCGATTACACTTAACCTATCAGGTGACTGCCCAGGAGTTCCTGGTTTAACTCTTGCAGGTACCTACTACACCAATGACATGGCTGATGTGAGTGGAGAAACAGATGAAGTAGACAAATGGATAATTGATGTCGCATTCGCATCTGGATTATGGAAATTAGCAGCCGCTATGGGAAATGAAGAGATAAAAACTGGTGATGCTTCTTCCAGCGAGAAGACTGAGATTGATTATATGATGCTTGAGCTGGTGTATGGCAATGGGACGACCCCATGGTGGGTTGCCGCCCGTTACAGCACCAAGGAACCTGATACGAGTTACTCACCTACATCAAGTCCAGATCCAAAGGATGATGTAGAGAGATTAGAACTTGGTGCAGGCTACAAGCTTTGTGATAACGCCTATCTGAAAATAGAGTACATTGATAATGACTTGGATGATGAGGCTACTGAGTTATTGCAGGATTACGATGGAATCAAGGCGATTGTGAATGTTAATCTCTAATTTTCAGACACGCTAACAACGACGATTAAACACAAGGGGTTGGACTTAAGATTTATGAGTCCAGCCCCTTTTTGTTTATTTAGGCTAAATTCTTATTGACATTTTTAGTGTGGACTGATACAATAGTTTTGGAATTCAAAAAGGAAGACTATTTATCAAGGAGGGACAAATATGGCTGAAGGAATACAGATAATAGATAAAATTCATAGGCTGGAAAAATTAGTACAAAATAAATTACAAGATGAAGTGATGATACAAACAGTGGATAAGTTAATTCAATACGAAGAAAAAAATCAAAGAGAAGAATTAAAAAAATTGGATGAGGAGAAAAAAATATTTGAGAAAAAACATAAAATGGATTCACACATGTTTCATACTAAATTCCATAATGGAGAGGTAGGTGATGAAACAGACTTCTTTGAATGGGATGCCTTATGTGAGATGTATGAAGATACATTAAAAAGGTTGAATATTTTAAAAGGAAAGGAATAATGATTGATGCTTATTTTACTAATATAAAGTCACTCTTTATATTAAGTGATATTATTAAAGATTAT
Organism: bacterium; assembly: GCA_040754115.1. Classification (GTDB taxonomy): domain Bacteria; phylum UBA9089; class CG2-30-40-21; order CG2-30-40-21; family SBAY01; genus JBFMDD01. The sequence continues at coordinate 658 of JBFMDD010000152.1, read as the reverse complement.
GAGATTAGAAAGGAGAAGATAAGACAAAAAGATGGTTTTATTCGAATTAAAGCAATACTTTCAGATAATGACACATTGGAAGTATTTGAATTTGTGAAACTTGAAGATGATACCTCTTTAAAGATAAAAACATATAAACTTCACTGGCAAGATGCTGATGGTAAGACAATAATGAGGTGGGATAACGCAGAACACTATCCAACTCTTGATAATTTCCCCCATCATGTACATATTGGAGAGAATGAACCCCCAAAATCTTCACTACAGATGTCTATTGAAAATGTTCTAAAGATTATTAAAGAGAAAAAATTAGAAAAGGAGAAATAAGAGAATGGAGGGTGTTTATATCGTTTTAGGAGGATAATTATTGTATGTCTTCCATTAGCCATATATTTTGTCTATCAGGATAGAAAAGAAGTTAAGCACTAAACAAATTATAGCTGTTGCTTTCTAAGTCAGATACAGCTAACAACGATGATTAAACAAAAGGGGTTGGACTTAACTTTAAGTCCAGCCCCTTTTTGTTTTTAGCCTACAGAAATTCCCCAACTTATCTTCCGACGAAGAATAGAGGATTAAGTGGGATTCAAATAATAAAACTTCCCCCTTTCCCCCAAAATTCTTCATTTTGGTTGATTTAGTGTTAATTTTTTTGGAA
>JBFMDD010000151.1:0-12707 GCA_040754115.1 bacterium | reverse complement strand
TTCAAAGGATAAGTTGCAAAAAAATCATCAGGCTTTTGAGCCTAATTTTGCCATCTTTGAGCAAAATAAACAGATTGATAAGGATTCAGATAGCCTCAATGACTCCTTAAATTAACGAAACTCCAGAAACACCAAATTCCAAAGTTTATATTACAACACTGAACCCGAAGCCCTCATTATTTGCTTTACATATTCGATATTAGTAATAGTTTTAGGTAGTTTCTTACAGAATAAAGCAACCTCTTGAGCAAATTGATAAGTTCATATTGTTTGGAATTTTGAATTTTGGTCATTGGAATTTATTTGTATTTTGGAATTTGTGATTTGGAATTTTGCCACTCACTCCGCTCTCCTGCAATCTTTAATCTCAAGTTTATAGTTTATCCTTGCTTACCTCATCTTGTTACCCAACTTGTGGGTAAGGATAAGAATAGAAAAGAGGTACTTTCTCTATTGATCCATCTGGATACATTCTATCCAGATGTGCAAATCCATGAGCAGTATCATATCTAATAACAGGATGCCACTTGCCAAGAATAAAAGCCTCATATTGAACAGTGAACTCTGTTATTTTCCCCTTAACGCTGAAGTGGTAATGTCTAATTCTATCCTCCTGTGTCAAAAATGCTATAAAACTTGTTTCTCCCATTTCTTGTTTCTTCCATCAAGTTCACAGCCTCTATTGGCTTATAGCCTTTGGCTATCAAATAGCATTGGCATTATTTCAACCCTTCTCTCTCCATCTCTCCTTCTTTACTTTCTTCTCTTTTCAATATAGAAGTTAATAATTCTTTAATCAAATTACGATTAGTTTTATACATATTTATTACCTGCCATTTAAGATTAAGATACCTGTGAGCTAAGCGATTTCTTATATTAGCTAATTTTTCTATATTTTGTTGTTCTTCTTGGGTAAGTCCAAATAAATTAGCACATTTTTTTAATGCATCAGCGTAATTTTCTACTACAATACCTTCTTGTATAAGTATAGTTCCACTTATTTCAATAAGTGCAGTAAGGATATTTTCAATAGTCCTTTCCATAATCTTCTGAAGTTCTCTATTTTCTTGATATTCCACCCATGTCTTATCTGCATATCTGGTATCAAATTCCTTCATCTCATAAGAGATAAATTGTAGAGATTCGGCAATTCTTCCTTTTCCATACTCAAATTTGACCATACTATATTGCCTCCAAATTTTTCCGCGCCATTTCTATCTGCCATTTTATTCCAAATATACTAAAATCTTCCATCTGAAATATAGCTTCATTCTTTAACTTAACATATTCTTGAAACTCTTTAATGTATATTGGTTTACTTAGAATAATGGCATTATAATAAACCATTGGTTTTCTAAAATCCCTATATATTGGAAGTATATTTACCTCTTTATTAATCTTTGAAGAAAGATTATATGAAATATCCGTGATAATCTCAAATATCTCATTATCAGATAATTCTTTTAAAAAAGTTACAGCTAAATCTACATCTGAATCCTCTCTCGGATAACCAGTTGCCCATGAACCGTATAAAAAAGCCATATCAAGGTTATAGTCTTTTGCCTTTTCTTTAAAAAATGTCTCTAATGATAAAATAAGATTATCTTTATCCTGTTGAGTAATCATAGCCCCCATTTTTATTCTATAATATCTTCCTTTGTCAAACCTGCTTGTTGTAGTATAGAAAAAAGAGTTCCCTTGGGTAAATTTTTTTTGTGATAAGGTATAGTAACTCGCTTTCCATTTGATGAATTATAATAAACTCTATGACTGCCTCTTGAATGATCAAGTTCAAAACCGTTTCTTAAAAGAATTTTTATTACTTTCTCTGGCGTTAAAACAGGTAATTTAGGCATATTCTAAGTTTAGAACCCCTTCAAAAGTACGGCTGTCATCTGTTATTAGTTCACCATGTTTCCTTTGACTCTCAATATAAGCCATAATTGCATCTTCTGCCATTAAATAAGCTTCTTTTATATTTTCTCCATAAGTAATACAGCCAGGTAAAGAAGGAACAGTAACAGTATATCCCCCTTCTGGTTCTTCTCTTAAAACAATACGATAAGTTAATCGTTTCATTTTTAAATCTTCGCCTTCCTTTTCTTACACCACTTTACCACTTCATCAAATTAATCTTATCCACATTAACTGTCTTTACATGGCGATAAATGGATATAATGATAGCCAGGGCAACGGCTGCCTCTGCGGCAGCTATGGTTATAGAAAATATAGTAAATATCTGGCCAGTTAACTCATTTGGTGTAATGTACCTTGAGAAACCGACTAAATTGATATTTACTGCATTTAACATTATCTCAATACACAAAAGTATCCCTATAGCATTTCTTCGAGTAAGTGCACCATAGGTACCAATGGCAAAAAGAATCGCCGCTAAAATAAGATAATGGGATAAAGTCATTCTTTTTTATCCTCCTCTCTTTTTGCAATCACAATTGCACCAATTAGACATGCTAATAACACAACTGAAATTAACTCAAAAGGAAATACATAGGTGGTTAAAAGTAAATTGCCAATTATAGATGTAGTGTTAGCCATTTCTGGTGCAGGAGTAACATCCCAACTTGTGCGGTTAAGTACAGTTATTAAAATGAATAAAAGCAAACCTGCTAAGATAAACGAAATGAGTTTTTGTTCATTGGCCTGTGTTATGGTTTTGTCTGTAACTCTATGAGTAAGCATAATTAAGAATAAAAACAGTACAATTATTGCCCCAACATAGATTAATACCTGAACTAAGGCGATAAACTCTGCAAATAGTGTAATGTATAATCCTGCAATTGTTAGTAATAAAAGTGCTAAAGATATTACGCAATGTACAAGACTTCTTAGGCTAACCACTAAAATAGCACTTATGACTGCAATCGTTGATAGGATATAAAATGTAATTCCTTCCATATTTACTCCTAAAAATAGACCAAAGACTAAAGACCAAAAGAGCCGATGGTCGCAAGTTTATTCCCCATTAATAAAACCTGCTCCTGACAGGTTCAGGAGTGGGTTAGGGGGTTGTTGTTTCCCCTCTTTCTTTAATTCCTCTTCAATTTCTCTCTCAATTTCTTCTATCGGAATTCTAACCTGACTTTTCATTCTCATATCAAGAAATGATTGAAATGCCTGACTATTGCGTAGAGTTTCAACTTCCGTTTCAAAATTATCTACTAAACTTAAGATAAATTCATGTCCATCTTTTGTAACTAATAGAACGGATTCCTTTTCCGCAAAATGGATAATTTGAGATAAATCAATTTGTTCTTTTACCAAATTGATGCTTTTCATAGTTTCATCTCCTTATTTCTGATATAAAGTATATTGTGTTGTTTATAGCCTATTGCGACAACAGAAACGGTTAAACTATCCTCAAAGACTTCGTAAAATACTCTATATTTCCCTACTCTTAATTCCCACGGAGCAATAGAACTTTCCCGCAATCTCTTTCTGTTTCTTGTTTCAGTTAAAGGTTCCCAACTCAATTGACATTTGATTTGGTCTAACATCATTTTACATTCGAATGCACTAAAGAATGAGAAATCAATTTTTGCCTCATCTGTAAAGTCTATTTTGTATTTTGCCATAATCTAAAATCTATTATCCCTTAATCACCATCACCAATCCCGTAATAAATATATTGATAAATCCCAGTGGTACCAAGAATTTCCAGCCAAAGGTCATTAATTGATCTACCCTTACCCTTGGATAAGTCCATCTAAGCCACATAATTACAAAGACGATAGTATAAGTTTTAGCCAAAAACCAGCAAATAGGTGGTACTTTAATTGGCAATTCTGGTATTCCTTGCCAGCCACCTAAAAACAAAGTTGCACAAACAGCGGAGATGACAAAGATATTAGCATATTCAGCCAGGAAAAACATAGCGAATTTTATGCCTCCATATTCGGTATGGAATCCGGCAACTAATTCAGATTCTGCCTCTGGAATATCAAATGGTGCCCGATTACACTCAGCGGTTGCGGATATTAAATAAAGTAAGAAACCAAGTGGCTGCCAGCAAATATACCAAATATCCTTTTGTGCCTCAACTATATTGCCCATCTTCAAAGAACCTACTATCATAATTACCCCTAAGATAGATAAAATCATAGCTACTTCGTAACTTACTACCTGGGCAGCACTTCGCATACCACCAAGTAATGAGTATTTATTCCCAGATGCCCACCCTGCCATGATTATTCCAATTACACCAATACTGCCAACAGCTAAAAGATATAAAAGCCCAATATTCAAATCCCGAACTATCACTCCAGGTGACCATGGAAGTACCACATAAAGCATTATAGCAGGAGCAAAGACGATTATAGGTGCCAGGAAAAACATAACCTTATCAGCTACCTTAGGCATTAAATTTTCCTTCAAGACGAGTTTAATAGCATCAGCTACGGTTTGTAAAATGCCATGAAATCCCACCCGCATTGGACCCAGTCTATCCTGCATATGAGCGGCTATCTTGCGCTCAGCTAAAACTAACATCATGGTGTTAATAGCTACAAAACCCGCCACTATTCCTGCAACTACAAGCATAATGGCAATAGTTAGTACAAAGAAAGGAATATTATACTCCCAGCACATCTTTTCTAATAAAAAATAAATCCTATCAATTAATTCTTGTGTGTTAAATAAAAACTCCATTTTTACCCCTCGTTTATTTTTGCTTTAACTGACATAATACTGCAATTACTTCCTTATGTCTCTCACCAGCATGTTCATCCATCTTCACCAGATGGTCATCCATTTTCGCTGTCCGTTCATCCATTTTTTTGAGAAATTCTTGCGATTCTTCATGCAACTCCCTTATAAATTCTCTGGTTATTCTACCATTCTGTTTTGCATAGATGGCAAAAAATATACCGAGTATGGAAGCCAATGTGCCTGCTGATGAAAGATATATCCCTAATATTTCTAAATAACTCAATCCCATTTTAATCTACCCCCTGTTCATGACCGTTTCTTCTGTTAACAACATTTTTCTGCCTATCGTTTCACTAAACGCCTTTGTTTTTTCTATAATCTCTATCAACTTGTGACTATATTCAATAACAGCCTCAAATATTTCAGTAATATCATCTACCCTATATTCATGAGAGATTTCATTTCTTAAATCCCTTATCAATTTTAAGTCTTCAGCAGAGGATATTTCCAGTTTTTCAAACAAATTTACTCTATCTATAAAAGTATTTGCTTCTTCTCTTAAAATAAGGATTATACCCTTCATTATCTTTTGAGTGTAAATGTCACTTGTTCTGGCAAATCTCGAAGTAAGGCTTTCAAATCTATCAAGCTCTTCCAAAGAGTAATCTGTCTTTATACCAATTTTTTCACACTCCTGCAATGAATGTTGCAACATTTTAACTGCCATATCCAGCCTATTAAGGTCTTTTTTTAACTCTTCTCTCATTAATGCTTCGGTTCTCACAGCCTTATCCCCTCCTGCAAAACCAGTTCTTTAAACGGGTTGTTCTCGTTAAACATAGAAGATACTATGTCAATTTTTTGCTCGCCAAATTTTTCAAAATATCGCCATTTTATTTTAGCTTTTTCCTTCCAGCTTATTTTCCTGTCAGATAGAATCATAATATCTATATCTCCACCCTTTTTTTTGTCATCTACCCGTGAACCAAAAAGATAAACTACTGCATCTGGAACAAGAAGCAAAATTTCTCTTTTAAGAAAATCTATCTGTTCTGCTAAAACTCTCATTATTCCTATCCTTATTTATCAGAAGTCAGAAAACAGAAATCAGATTTTAAAGGTAATATCTCTCTATATGTTTTTGGTCTATAGTTTACTTATACCTTGTCACCTCTGGCGGTTTATAAAGAAGCTCTTTAGTATAAATCATTCCCTGTCGATTATAACAGGCTAATTCATACTCACCAGTCATTGTCAAAGCATTTTTAGGGCATGCCTCTACACATAAGCCACAAAAGATGCATCTGGCAATATTTATCTCAAAAAGTTTAACCTCTTTATTATAATCAGCACCTTCTTGAGTAATAATTTTTATCGCATTAGAAGGACACATCTGAGCACAAAGACAACAACCTACACATCGTTCTTTTCCTTCTTCATCAATAGTTAATCTTTCTAATCCTCTATATCTATTAGATACTATCCAGCGTTGTCGTGGATATTGCAAGGTTACAGATTTAACGAATAGATGCCAGAAGGTAACCGATAATCCTCTGATTAGTTCTATAATTGAAATAATTATATTTTGCCGCATCCTTTTAATTTACCATCCTTAAAATTAGGTCTGTGGCGTGTACCTTTAACACTCAACTCCCCATTTATCTGCAACGCCTTATCCTTTTTGAGTTTCACCACAACTTCAGGCTCAATAGTCAAAGTTGCCCCTTCCTGCACCAACACAGAATTGACCACCACATAAAGGCTACCAGCCAAACACATGGAATAACCAAAGTCCTCAAAAAATCCATCCTAACCACCGCCATTATTGATTATTTTTTTAGATTTCAATATTTTAAGGTAACCTTGTATATCTAATGGACAATCCTTCAGTTGTATAAATTGTTCTACATTCAGATGGAATTGGTGCAGAATCTGATAGAAAGCAGGCATTGGAATATCACCTTTACCATGCGATACCCTTGTGCGTACCACCTGTCGGTCTTTAACTGTAAAATAATATGCATGGTCGTGATGTTTACCTCTGCGTATTTCCATCTGGAGTTTTCTAAACAATGTATGCATCTATCTAATCTTTATCTGCATGGTTCTATCACACTTTGAAGAAACTGCCAGTGTTGTTTCATCTGAATAGTTACATTTTGATGTTCTTCTTTTAAATCTAAATAATAATCCACAATCTCATGGCATAAATCAGTAATTGCTTCCTCCTCTGTATCTGCCCAGCCAAACAGATTTAAATCATGTGCTACAGCTACAAATATTCCATTATCATATTCAAGATGTATGGGGATTGGAGTAGAAAGTCTATATTCATCGTCTCTAAGATTAAAAATATAAATATTCTTCTCATACCGATTAGGTCTTTCAACTGTGATTGGAGCTACATCAACTCCTGGCATAGTTACCACCTCCATCTTGACTAAGGTAATAGTTACAAGATGTTAGGGAGGAGTGTTTTTTTACTCGCAACTATCATTTCGCATCTCGTCCCTATTAAAACTTGTTCCCTTGTTAACTTGATTATACCTTCTGACTTTGAGCTAATATCTTGATAACATCAGATATAGAAAGTAGTCCTGCAGGGAAGTATTTTACCTCGCCTTCCTTTCCATATACACCCTTTACTTGTTCCTGAATCACTAACCGATGTATTTTTTTCTCACGCATTATTCGGCATGCCTCATCCAATGTTGCATCTTTATCAATAGTGATTACTCCTCTTGTCATAATATCTTTAACCTTTACTGTACTCAAATCTTTTCCAACTACCTTTACAACATCTGTTTCCGATAAAACTCCAACTAATCCTTCTGCGGTAGATGTAACTGCTAATCCACTAACATTATTATCTGCCATTGTTCTAACAGCTTGAGCAATAGATGCATTTTCAGGGATAATCAATACTCCTCTTGACATTACTTCTCTTACCTTTTTAGATTTTAAATCTTCCATATCTTACCTCCCTAATTTAATTGAACACTCTCGGATAAAATTGAGCGTTGATTTTATTAGCCTTTCCGAGCAAATAATTCCTTCTTCACCCCCACCGAAGGAACAAGGATCAAGGTGCAAGGAACTAAGGTTACTCTACCTTGCTCCTTTCTCCTTTCTCCTTGAACCTTATTTTTATCCGAGAGGCTTCTAATTATGTAACATCCCACTCTCCTGGTGTCAGATGTCGCAAAATATCCCGACTTCCATGAATAATTACATCTCTCCTGCCTAACAACATAAATAATTCGATATGCTCCGTATATTAACTCACGAATATTACCATCATTAAATTCAGGGACAATTCGTCCACTAATTGTCTTGGTGATTGAACTATCTTGGAACCAACCCTTTCTGCATAAACAGGTGAATCTATAGCAATATATTCAATAAGTTCTCAAAGGTCATTCAATGCTTCTTCTGTCCAGATAATTTTAGCCATTCTTGAACCTTTCTTTCTGCTTCTTCTTGAGATACCACTTTCCCTTCACTAATTGATTGAATACCTCGTTCAACTTTTTCACGCACATAAAGGTGATATTGAATATCTTCTAATGTACAATCATCAGGAAGTGATTTAATTAATTCAACTGTCTGTTTTTTAACTATGTTCATACTTTTTTACCCCTCTATTTTTTCAACCCTCACCCGTATATCGCCTAAATCTTTCTTAATTAAACTTAATATATTTATAGTTGGGTGCTGTGGTACAAAAATTACACCTTTTGGAGATTTATTGCTAATTTTGGCTTTTAATTCAACACCCGCCTCGCGTGAACTTACTTTAACCAACTCTTTGTCTTCAACATCTAACTTTTTAGCATCTTCTGAGTTTATCTCTACAATCGCCTCACCACAAACCTCCAGCAATGCTGGTGACTTACCTGACATTGAGCCAGAATGAAAATGGGTATTACCTGTCAGTAGTAAAAATGGATAATATTTATCCTCTCCTGGTAAACCTTCAAAGGTTTGTGGAATAAATTTCCCTTTAAATTTATCACTTGCATAAATCGGTACAAGATTATTTATCTCATCCATTACCTCTTCTGGGTTAGAATAATTCATCTCATAACCTAATAATTTTGATAACTCTATAAATATTTCAAGGTCTGGTCTGGACTCACCAATAGGAGATAATGCCTGATTTAATTTTTGTAGTCTGCGCTCAACATTAGTAAAAGTACCTTCTTTTTCTGCAAAGGAACATGCGGGTAAAACTACATCTGCCAATTTAGCGGTTTGAGTTAAAAATATATCCTGGACGACTAAAAAGTCTAATGCCTCTAATGCCTGTTTAATCTGTTCTGAGTCAGGATATGTCTCAATGGGATTTTCTCCTACGATATAAAGCCCTTTTATCTTACCTTCTTCTAAAATCTCCAAAGCTCCTAATCCCTTAGTTGATGGTAATTTTACTTTCCATGCCTCTTCAAATTTCTGTCTTATTGAAGAGTCTGTTATTTCTTGATATCCTGGGAAGAATTCGGGTATTGCACCCATATCTATTGTGCCTTGAGAGTTATTCTTTTCACCTAAAATAGTTATTCCCGCTCCCTCTTTACCTAAATTCCCTGTAAGCAAAGCGAGGTTTGCGGCTGCTTGGGCTAATTTGGCATCTTCTCCAGGTAAGTTTAAACCAGTAGAAATCAGGATAGTAGCATTTTGCGAATTGCCAAATGTCTTAGCCGCATTTATAATTAGTTCTTTATCTACTCCAGTTATTTTCTCAACTTCCACAGGTGTATATTTTTTAACAGATTTTTTCAACCCATCAAATCCATCTGTATGTTTTGAAATAAACTCTTTATCTATTAGACCTTCGTTTATAAGTACATTAATCATTCCATTAAGTAAAGCAATTTCAGTTTTAGGATAGTAGATTAAAGATAAGTTAGTCAATTTGGCCAGCTTTATATCTCTAGCATTGATGATTATTAATTTAGCTTCATTTCTTTTAACAGCCAAGTTGACTTCTATGCCAATTATTGGATGTGTCTCTGAAATATCACACCTTAAAAGTATGATACAGTCAGATTTTTTAATATCCGAAATATTCATATTCGTAGTGGCATATCCTAAAGACTTTTTTAATCCCATAATGCCTGCATAAGAATAGCCTGCTCCATTATCAATATTATTGGTTTGTAGTCCAGCACGCATAAGTTTTTGGAAGATATATACTTCTTCATTTGTCAATCGATTAGAACAAAGTCCTGCTAAACTACCATCATTTTCTTTTATCTCTTTAAATTTCTCAGCCACTAAATTAAGAGCCTCTTCCCAGCTTGCTTCAACTAACTCTCCATCTTTCTTTATCAAAGGTGTCGTAATTCTCTGGTCGCTATGAACATATTCAAACCCAAATCTACCTTTACTGCATAGATTTCCACCATCACTTGTTACCCTTAATATCTTATTATCTTTGATGCCCAGATTAATCTGACAACCTGTGCTACAAAATGGGCAAATAGTTTTTACCTCTTTTAATTCCCAAATTCGGGCTTTATATTTAAACAATTTTGAGGTTAGTGCTCCAACTGGACAAATATCAATACACTGCCCACAAAATTCACAATTTAGTGGTCTATCAAAGTCGGTTCCTATTTTAGTTCTGATGCCACGATTGACAAAGCTTGTTTCGCCAACATCTTGTAACTCATCACAAATCCTGGTGCATTTACCACATAGGATACAACGATTTAGATTTCGTTCGATTAAATGGCTTTGATGGTCAACTTGTAAATTCGCTTTTTCGCCTTTAAATCTATTTTTTTCAATGCCATATTCATAGACTAAATCTTGTAAAGTGCATTCTCCAGCCTTATCACAAACCGGGCAGTCCAATGGATGATTAATCAGCAAAAGTTCAAGGATAGTCTTTCGTGCTTTGATAATATCTGAAGATATTGTTTTTACTACCATCCCATTAGTTGCTGGTGTAGTGCAGGAAGGGGTAAATTTTTGCCTTGCACCTTCCACCTCCACAAGACAAATTCGGCATGCCCCAAAAGGCAGAAGTCTTCTATCGTAGCACAATGTTGGAATATGACTTCCTGCTTTTTCGCAAGCCTCCAGAATTGTTATTCCTTCTTCTACCTGTATTTCTTTTCCATCAATAGTTAAAGCTAACATTTTTTACCTCATGATACAGAAACTAATCTTTTTTGAACGGTTACATTCACGGCATATCCTAAGCGGTTTAAAAATTCTTCACAATCCTCCCAGGTAATTCCAAATGCCTTCACATCACTTAGTCCTAAACGGCTAATGATTTCCCGCAAAGTATCAAAATTTACCTTCTCAAATTCCGCTTCCATCATCATTGATTCTGCCCAATCTACTAATTCCTCTATAGTAAGCCGATGGTAGAGATAATCTATTAATTTTTGTGCTACATCTTTACTCGTAATCTTCAATTGAAATTACCTCCTGTAAGTTTTATGTCCTTTATCTACAGGATATTTTTCATGAAATTCAACTAATTCCTCTTTTTCATTATAGATTTCTTGATAGAACTTGATTGTTTTTTCTGATGAATCAACTTCTTTAATATACCTCGCCTTCCATCCATAACGACCCTGAACTTCATAGAAATATCTTCGATCCCCATTCTCTAATTTCACCCAATTACCAAATTTTTGTTCATTCTCTCTTCGTTTATCTAAATCCATTATTATCGGTATTCCTTTTATCTATCAATTTCCCCCAAAACAATATCCAGACTGCCGATAATGGCAACTACATCTGCTACCATCATTCCTCCTTCAATCATCTTGTAAATAGACTGTAAATTGGCAAAAGATGGTGCGCGAATTTTCAAGCGATATGGTTTATTTGAGCCATCTGAGATGATATAAAATCCAAGCTCTCCCTTTGGAGCTTCAATACATGAATAAACCTCTTTTTCAGGTGGTTTAAATCCATCTATTACTAATTTAAAATGGTGGATAAGAGCCTCTATATCTGTTACTACTCTATCCTTTGGAGGAGGAACAATTTTAGCGTCTCTGGCAATAAAATCACCTTCAGGAATCTGACTAATAGCTTGTTTTACGATTTTACAACTTTGTCTCATCTCCTCCATTCGAACCAAATACCGGTCATAGACATCTCCTACCCCTCTGCCTGTTGGAATATCAAACTCAAGCTCGTCATACACACAATACGGTTCTGCCTTACGAATATCCCATTTAACGCCACTACCACGCAGAGAAGGACCGGAGAGGCTATAATTAATTCCATCTTCCTTAGATATAATGCCTACAAATTGAGTTCTCCTGAGCCAAATCTCATTTTTAGTCAATAATGCCTCATATTCATCCACCTTTTTAGGAAATATTTTAACAAAGTGTTCTACCTTTTCTACAAATCCATCGGGTATATCCTGCGGTAAGCCCCCTATTCTAAAACAAGAGACCGTAAATCGCGCCCCACAAAATAACTCATATATATCTAAAATTAACTCCCTTTCTCTGAAGGCATATAAAAATGGGGTATAAGCACCAATATCCAAGGCATGAGTGCCAATCCAGACAAGGTGAGATGCAATTCTATTTAATTCGGTAAGTATTATTCGAATATAACTTGCTCGCTCTGGAACTTCCAAACCAAGTAATTTCTCTACGGCTAAACAATAAGCCAGGTTATTGGAAACAGGGGCTAAATAATCCAGTCTATCGGTTAGCGGCAGAAATTGAGCATAAGTCATATTTTCTGCCATCTTCTCAATACCACGATGCAAATAGCCTATGTAAGGAGTAATTTTAGTCACCGTCTCACCATCTAAATTCAGCAAAAGCCGCAAGACACCGTGCGTGCTGGGATGTTGCGGCCCCATATTTATTGTTAGTTCTTGAGTATCAGGCATATTTTATCTCCTGTTTTATCGTATGGGTTTAAATTTTTTAAAATATTTAGCCCTTTTATATAATTCAAAAGCAATTCTAATCTTTTTTTCAAAAGGTTCTTTGGCAAATATCATCCGACTCTCTTCTTTTGATTTAAAAATTTTCTTTCTATATTTTTCA
>JBFMDD010000150.1:0-3517 GCA_040754115.1 bacterium | reverse complement strand
CAACCACATGTGAGCCGATTAACCCTGCTCCGCCAATCACCAGAATTTTACTTCCTGAAATATTCATTTACACACTCCTTTTTATCATATGACCTTTGAAAACATAAGTAATTATAGAACAAAAGCATCTTTTTGTCAATACTTATTTTCAGAATGCCTGATAAATTGGTAAGCGTTCAGGTGTAATAAGTAAGGGAAAATGGAAAGTAGGGAAAAAGGGGAAAATATTTAAAAAATTAAGCTCTGGTTCTCTACGACCTGTGCAATTAAGATAAACTACGAAGGGCACGAAGACCACAAAGGAAAAATATTGTAACTATTCAGTAATTATTCAGCCACAAATTAACACGGATAAATAGCAGATAGTAGAGGACAAGAGGTAAGATGCAAGTGGCAAGAGAGCAAAGGGTAGAGATAGATGTCCCCCGCTGGCGGGAGATTAAGTACCTTTTCCTTCTATCATTTGATTAAGGGCGATTTCTATTTCATTGATAATTTCCTTCGTTTCTTTAATTTGATTATTTGCTTCCTCTTTTGTTATTATTGTAAAATCACCATAGTCGCTTTTTTCTCTTACTGTTTTAGCCTTGGCAATGATTTTTCCACATTTCTTTGCTACTATACCTGGTTTTACAAAATGGAGGTTAAAAAGGGAAATTATTCCTGAATGTTTACTGCTATCCAACCGTTTCATAGCCAATAATGCTCGCGCTGCAGAAAACATTGCATAATATGAGCGTGAAACTGAATCTTTTAATCTATTATTATTTAAAAGTATTTCTGCTGAATGAAGTTTTTCCTTCGCATCTTCAAGTCGGTATTTAGCCAATTCTATTTTTGGCTCCATAAAACTATCCCTTCTTTCATTATATTTTCTATAAAAGGTGATTCCAATTTCTCATTTTTTTTATATTCTGCTTCTGAATAGATAATAGGTGAAATTTTTAATTCATAATAAGGGTCAATTTTAAATAGAATATCAAATATCTTCTCCCTCGATTGGCAAATTTCCTTTTTAAGCACCACAAGCATGTCAATATCAGAATCCTTCTCAAAATCACCTCTTATTTTTGAACCAAACAATTCCAGTATTACCAGGTTATCTTTCATATTTGTAGTTAATTGAGTGGTTAATTTTTTTATACCATCCTGTTCTTTTTTATTAAGATATTTCAGTGATATTATTTTTTTTCTCACATAAACCTCCTCAGTCACCATTCAATCTCTTTTGTTACATTAAGATAATAGTGCTGAAATATCGAGTAGGAGATTATCATTCAAAAAAAACCTCTTTTCTCTTTCTTTATCATTTTCTTGTTTTAATAAATAGGTAATAAAATCGACAAATTCCTTAAGATCACCCTTGTTTGCTACTGTTTGAGTATAAAGTTTGGTATCGTCAATAATCCAGTATCGATGAATTATGCTATTTCGCAGATCACATAGTTTCCTGAGTTTGTCAGATAGAGCCGAGGGTATAATGTCTTCCTTGCCAGCCTTTACGATACAATCCACATACCCTTCACATGCTATTCCTTTCGTCTTTGCCAGAATATGTTGACAGGTATCCACTATGGATTCAACTGCTTGTATCAAGAGATATTTGAGTGATTGGATGTTTCTAAAATCACCCAGAAACACATCCATTTCATATTTTGTAAGAATTTCTATTTGACCTAATATCCTGATAATGTCCAGGTTATTCTTATTAATTCTATCTCTGTCTATCATCATGACTTTATAGCAATCTCCCTTAAATGAGAGTAATCAATGTATCTCTTCCCAACATATTGGATAAAGTCAGTTCGCTTCTCTTCGTCTTGGCTAAAGATAAATTTCCCTGCTCGCAAGACAGCCATTTGAAAAGATACAGGTGCTTTATTTATCACCCTCACCTCTACTTGCTGTCCTGTAATGATTGTCAGCTCATAAGAGATGTCTGACTCAAAATCAAACTCAAGTATAGATTCTTTCACAAATAAAGCAATATCTATATCTCTAAAAAATTCCTCATCTCTTCCAAAGGAACCGTAAAGATAGGCAAAGATAATCTCTTGCCTTTGCGAGAGATAATTTATTATTTTCTCAATAATTTTTCTCCTATCTTCGGTACTAATGGACTGAGGCTTACGAAATCGGGTTTCCAACATTAATCCTGACATTATATAAATCTGACCTTTCTACCTTATAAATAGTGCATGTAATAAAAGTATAGATAACCTTTTTACCCTGGACCTACAACAAATTTTACCACACACCTACCTTTAACTATGTTCTCAGGAGATATCTTACAAGAAATTCTATCTTAAGTCAATAAAAATTCGAGCTGTAGGGGTAGAATAATAAAGACTCATGTATCAGTTTTTAAAAGAGTTAAATCCCACAATGCAAGATAGAAATAAATTGAAATTGGTTGAATTCGAAGAATGTTGCGAAGCAAAAATTTATGGAAATTCATTGTTTTTTGCTACCCCAATTTCAATCAATTTCTATAAATTTCCGTTATATTTCAGTTTCTATTTTTCTTGTAGTGTGAGATGAAAGTTTCATTTTCATTAGTGAACTTAACCATACAGGTCGAATTTTTTTATCTCCTCTAAAAATCTTCTGTTTATTCCTCTAACTTCTTGTTGGACAGACATTTTTATGGTCCTCCTTTTTTATGTACTTGTCTCCATTCAATCAATCTTTTTAACCCTTCCCTCAAAGGTGTAGTTGCCTTAAACACCAATTCCTTCTCTGCCTTTTGCGTACTGCCAATTCTATGAGTGACGAAGGTCTGTCCTTGTGGTTCATATTGAATCTCAAGATTAGCCCCTGTAAGTTCCAAAAGTAACTCACAGATTTCTTTAATGGTTGTTTTGGTACCACATCCTATGTTATAAAATTCATCCGTTGAATCACTTTTTAAAGCACATAGATTGGCACAAGCCGCATCCTGGACATAGATAAAATCGTAAGATGTAAGATTGAGAACCATCGCCATAAATAATAGGAGGAAGTCCATGGTCAATGCGGTCTAATATCTTCATAATTACCGCTACATAGGCACCTTTGTAGTCCTGCCTTGGACCATAGATGTTCATATACCTTAGCCCGATGTAATTAAGTCCATATCTTTCATAGAATGCTCGACACATATGTTCGCCGGCAATTTTGGTAGCACCGTAAAAAGTGCGGTTGTTATAAGGATGGTCTTCTGTCATTGGAATTTCCACCGCATTGCCATAAACAGAGGCCGATGAGGAAAAGATAAGTTTCTTCACCTTTCTTCTCACACAAGCCTCAAGGACATTAAATGTCCCTTCAATGTTTGTTTTGAAGGCAGAACGAGGATACTCATAACATTGCAAAAGCCATAATGCCGCCAGATGAAAGACATAGTCAACCCCTTCCATAGCCGCATCTAAAATATCCGTTTGAGTAATATCACCACCAATCTCAAACACCTTAACCCGCGAATCCTTCAATGCATCTTCAATATTCTCTCTTGTTCCACGGCAGAAATTATCATAAA
>JBFMDD010000149.1:0-4384 GCA_040754115.1 bacterium | reverse complement strand
GTTCAAGGAGCGAGGTTCAAGGATTAAGGTGAATGGAAAAGAGAAAGATAAGGAGTTATAGAGAGAAGGATGCTAATGGGGTTGGAAACAGCACTTGTGAAATCAATGGGCAAGAGGTGAAGAGTAAGGGAAGACCCTGTTCCTTGCACCTTGATCCTTGTTCCTTCGGTGGGGGTGAAAAGAAGATTGTCTGCTTGGAAGGGCTAATAAAATCAACGCTCAATTTTATCCGAGAGCGTTCTTAGTATTTACAGGAGGTGATGGAGTAAAGAGAATTAGACCCATTTGTATTAAGAGTCTATCCAGAAAGTTGGAGTTCCAAACTTGTTCGAGGCATTTCATCTCAACAAGTTGAGGCAGGGGTTGATTTTTCGGATAGGTTCTAAGTGAGAGGAGATCAAATTTTTTTAGAAAGGAGGAGACATTTCCAATGAAACTCAAACCATTAGGAGACCGCGTGTTGGTCGAAAGATTAGAAATTCAAGAGCAGGTAAAAGGTGGAATTATCATCCCGGATACTGCTAAAGAAAAACCACAAGAAGGTAGAGTGATTGCAGTAGGAACTGGAAAAAGATTAGATAGTGGTGAGATAAAACCTTTGGAGGTAAAAGAAGGAGATAAAATTCTCTTTGGTAAGTACTCAGGTACTGAAGTAAAACTTGATGACAAAGAATATCTCATTATGCGAGAAGATGATATTCTTGGGATTATAGAATAAGAAGGAGGGATAATAAATGGCTAAACAATTATGCTTTTCAGAAGAAGCAAGGAAAAATGCCCTTAAGGGAGTAGATACATTAGCCAATGTTGTGAAAGTTACATTAGGTCCTAAGGGCAGAAATGTGGTTTTAGATAAGAAGTTTGGCTCTCCAACGATTACATGTGATGGAGTAACCGTGGCAAAAGAGATTGAATTAGAAAACCCGTATGAGAATATGGGTGCCCAGATGGTTCGAGAGGTAGCTTCTAAAACCTCAGATGTAGCAGGAGATGGAACAACGACTGCTACTGTATTAGCTCAGGCAATTTTTCGTGAAGGAATTAAGAATATTGCCGCTGGGGCTAATCCGATGGCTCTGAAACGAGGTATAGAAAAGGCAACCGAGGCAGTAGTAGCAGAAATTAAGAAAAATGCTAGAGAGGTTAAAGAAAAGAAAGAAATGGCACAAGTAGCTACTATTTCAGCCCATATGGATGTTGATATTGGTAATTTAATCGCTGATGCTATGGAGAAGGTAGGTAAAGATGGTGTCATCACCGTAGAAGAAGCAAAGACTATGGCAACTGAATTAAATGTGGTAGAGGGAATGCAGTTTGATAAAGGGTATCTATCTCCTTATTTCGTTACTGATGCAGAACGGATGGAATGTGTGTTAGAAGACCCATATATCTTAATTCATGAGAAGAAAATTTCGGTAATGAAGGATCTTTTGCCTCTTCTCGAAAAGATAGTTCAGACAGGAAGACCATTTTTAATCATTGCTGAAGATTTAGAGGGAGAGGCATTAGCTACTTTAGTAGTGAATAAGATTCGTGGGACATTGAGATGTGCCGCAGTAAAAGCTCCAGGATTTGGTGATAGACGCAAGGCGATGTTAGAAGATATTGGTATCCTTACAGGTGGGAAAGTGGTAGCTGAAGAATTAGGGATTAAATTAGAAAATCTTAAATTAGAAGATTTAGGAAAGGCAAAGAGAATAACTATTGATAAGGATAATACTACTATCGTAGAAGGTGCTGGTGATACTTCAGACATTAAAGCTCGAATATCACAAATTAGATTACAGATTGATGAAACTACCTCTGACTATGACCGCGAAAAACTTCAGGAAAGATTAGCTAAATTAGCAGGTGGTGTAGCAATTATTAATGTAGGTGCAGCTACTGAAACCGAAATGAAAGAGAAAAAGGCACGAGTTGAAGATGCTTTACATGCTACTCGCGCAGCAGTTGAAGAAGGTATTGTTCCAGGTGGAGGAGTAGTATTGTTACGAGCACAAGAGGTCGTTGATAAACTTAAATTAGAAGGGGATGAGAAAGTTGGTGCTGAAATTGTCAGACGGGCGTTAGAAGAACCTCTCAGACAAATTGCCGAAAATGCAGGATTAGAAGGCTCAATAGTTGCAGAAAAACTTAAATCCAGTAAAGAGTATAATTTTGGATATGATGCAGCAGAAGATAAATTTACTGACTTAGTTAAAGCGGGTGTAGTTGACCCGGCAAAAGTTACTCGCTGTGCTATTCAAAATGCTACCTCAATTGCTGCTTTAATGCTTACAACTGAAGCATTGGTCACAGATATTCCTGAGCCTAAGAAAGAAATGCCTATGCCACCAGGTGGAGGATATGGTGGAGGTATGTATTAACTACCAAACTAAAACAAAGAAAGAAAAAATGTAAGGAGTGAGAAGTAAAATTCTCACTCCTTACTTCCTCCTTCCTACTCTCTACTTTAAAAAGGTGCGTATAAAATGCCAACTTATGAATATGAATGTGTAAAGTGTAAATTTATATTTGAAGAATTTCAAAAGATTACTGATAAACCTATTAAAACATGTCCTAAATGTAAAGGTGATGTAAAAAGAGTATTCACTCCAGGAGCAGGATTTTTATTTAAAGGTTCTGGGTTTCATACTACTGATTATCGAAGTAAAAATTATGTAGAGGCTGAAAAAAGAGACTCAGGCTATAAAGAACCTAAACCTGAAAAATCAACCGGTCATAAAAAAGAAAAATCCCACAACGATAAAAAATAGTTGTATCTTATCTGAAAATATGGTATACTTAAAATGGTGTAAATAAAGTGAACTTAAAGACAATATGTACTAATCGGAAGGCATATCATGATTATGAAATTTTAGAGACTTATGAGGCAGGAATTTGTCTTAAGGGGACAGAAGTTAAATCATTACGAGACAATCAGGCAAGTTTAAAAGAAAGCCTCGCACGAGTACAAAACAATGAGGTCTTCTTATTCAATTGCCATATAAGTCAATATCCATTTGGCAATATTCAAAATCATGAACCTACAAGAGTCCGCAAGTTACTTTTGAAAAGACAAGAAATTAATCGATTGATAGGGAAGACCCAAGAAAAAGGACTGACATTAATTCCATTACGACTATATTTTAAAAAAGGTAAGGCAAAAGTAGAATTAGGATTAGCTAAAGGTAAGAAACTTTATGATAAACGTGCAGTAATCAAGACACGAGAACACCAAAAAGAGATGAGACGAGCGATGAAAGAAACAATGAGGAAATGAAGGAACAGTGCTAAGTGGCGAAATGATAGTTGTGAGTAAAAAGAAACACCCCTCCCTATCATCTCAAATTTTAATTTTCAGTGATCAGTATATTCAGTGAGCAGTGATCAGTATGTTCCCTGCTTACTGCTGACTGTTTCCTGCTCACTGCTGACTGTTCACTGCTCACTGAGTATACTGAACATACTTTTCTCTCAAATTGGACGGCGAGAGCTTGCTTGCGCTTTGCTCAAAGCGGTACCAAGCTACCGCACTCCAAAAAGAGGAACTTAGTTTTGCAAAGACTATAATGTGGGAATGACCAGAACAACTATCAAATCCCTCTACATAAAAATAAATTTCCCATTTTCCATTCATTACACCCTGAACGGTTACTTAATTTTTAACTAATATAAGGGGGCGTATAGGATTCGACGGAGATGGACAAAAGCATAAGTTGCATCTCGAGGTGCTGTCAGGCCTCGTTAAACAGGCAGCAATACAAATAATCGCCAACACTAATTTGGCACTTGCTGCTTAATTTATTAGCAGCACATCCTGATAATCTTTGTCTGTGGGATTATTTTGGGTGTCGTTTTAACAGACTGGCTACTTATTACTTTGCTTAGGTAAAAGTAGCAAGACAAAATAAGCTAACTTCCTTTGTATCTTGCCTAAGAGGAGACAAAGGAAGTGAAATCAAAATCTTAGGTTATGGATGTAGATACTTATGTATTTGTATCTTCGGACGCGGGTTCGATTCCCGCCGCCTCCACCAATCTTTAGAGAATCAGGAATCAGGGTCAGACATTGACAAATCTTTCAAACTTGCCTTGACCTGTTAGCTTCCAATTATGTGGCCACAAAACTTAGATTAGATAAAGGCTTCTTTGATGAAGATAACCTCATCAAATTTGAAGAGTTATATTTAGAATATGTATGTAAAGTTCCTCTACAAGAAAATATTCGATCTGTGCAGTTAACTTTAGACCTGTGTAAAAATCGGATATCTATTTGTAACCTATGTTCAACAGCAAAATTTGTAACATATTGATATTACTACACTTAATTTTTAAGATTGTCACTACATGTTGCTCTCTCTGTTTTTCTTTTCCATAATTATTCGTGATGGAGATTTTATCT
>JBFMDD010000148.1:0-15137 GCA_040754115.1 bacterium | reverse complement strand
GTTAATGACCCCCTGGGTTGTCTTTTGGGACTCCAAAATGTCAACAGAAACAAAAAGATGGCAAGAAATGAGGTAAAGCAATGCCTGGGACCATAGATATAGCCTTAAGTCCTACGCAACGCTCTCAGTTGGGGAATTTCTGGGTCAAGAGATTTTTTGTTGACATAATCTTAAAGTTGTGTTAAAATATTTTTATAAAAACTTGAATGCCGACGGAAATCAAAAGGAGGAAGATACAAAATGCGTATATTATTAATCTTTTTATTTATCTTTTTTATACAAAGTGGAATAGTTTTTGCTAAGGTAATCAATCCACCAATAGAGATAAAAGTTTCCCAAGTATCCGCAGATAAGAATTCATTTAATATTAGCTGGAAGCCACCAGCAGATGTAGAAATAGCAGGATATTTCTATAAACTTGACCAACAACCTAATACAACATGGACTGAGAAAACCTATATTAAGAATTTAATGGTAAGTGGAACTGGGATACATAGGCTTTATTTAGCAGGATGTGATAATAATGGTAATATCTCAACATATCAAGTTGTAGAATTTTCCTACGAGGCAAAAACTCCAAAAGGTGGTGAAATTTCCATGACTTTACCAATGGCGTATGTAACAGGTGGTTCACCTGGGATTATTGGAGTTGGAGATATTAGTGGAGATGGGCTGAATGATGTTGTTTCTGCTAATTATTATGATAATAATATTAGTGTTTTTATTCAACTACCAGATGGGAAATTAGCCTCACAGACAACCTATCCGGTTAATCAAGGTCCTTTTGGTGTTGGAATAGGGGATATAAATCGTGATGGATTAAATGATGTTGTAGTTGGTTGTGCGGCAGCTGATGTTATACATATCTTTACTCAAAATGAAGGTGGGACTTTAACACAAGCAGGCGTTTTCCGCACTGAGCGAGGACCTTACGGATTGGCAGTAGGTGATGTAAACGGTGATGGTAGAAATGATATTGTTATTCCTAACTCAGGAGATACCTCTATTAGTATTTTTACCTGGCTACCTGATGTTAAGGAAAGTTATGATTATCTACTTGGCTCTTTTAAAAAATGTAATAGCCTGACTCTCCAGAGGCAAGGGAAGGAAATATTTGCTCATATTGTTTACCCATCGGGTCCAACTACATATTGGTTAGCCATTGGAGATATAAATGGTGATCAAAGAGAGGATATTGCTGCGGTCAATTATGGGAATAGTACAATAAGTGTATATTTCCAACAAGCAGATAGGTCATTACTTCCAATGGGTGCACTACAAACTGCTGGAGGAAATCCTCCTAATGTATGTATAGGAGATATTACTGGTGATGGAATAAATGAAGTTGTTGCCTCAGGAGGGCCTATATCTATCTTTGGCAGAAAAGATGATATGTCATTTGGACTAATTGCCACAGCTACAACTAAGGAAGGTCGAGCAGCAGCGGTAAGAATAGGTGATATTAATAATGACAATCGAAAGGATTTAGTAGTTACAAACGCTGATACAATTAGTATTTATCTACAGGAAAATATGGGAAAATTACTTAACCCAATTCATTATCCTACTGGTAGAGGCCCTGGAGGACTAGCAATTGCTGATTTAAATAATGATGGAGTAAATGATATAGTTACTGGAAATATTAGTGATAACACGATTACTGTTCTGTACCCACAGTGGAAAAAAGCAAAATGAAAGATGTTAGAAATTGGTTAACTAAAGAGAGTCTCCTTATCCCTATTCTTATTCTATGGTCTTTATTAATATTAGTAAAATATCATCAATATCATCCCTTCTTATATCAAAAGATAAAACCACTTTTTGAACCTCTAATTTTAATCTTTTCACTGCTTATATTTATCCTGCTCAGTTTTGGAATAGGGCATATGATATTTAAGTTTTTTAAACTCCAAGTTTCCCCTTTAGAAACATTTTTGTTTTCAACAGGACTGGGTTTTGGGATATTGATGTATCTTACTTTTTTGCTGGGTATCTGTGGCTTGCTCTATCAATGGATTTTCTACACCTTATTAGTTGTAATTGGTCTTTTTACGATTAAAGAGTTATGGGAATTCATCCCTTCATTAAAAAAGAGGAAGCCTGGTGTTAAGTCAAAGAATTCATCTCCACTTTTTGAATTAAGTCTGAAGTGCATTTTATTCTTCCTCTTATCCTTATGCTTAATTTGTAGCCTTACTCCAGATGTCGCTTGGGATGCAGCGGTTGCACATTTGAACATACCAAAGATATATATTTTGGCACACAAGATTTGTTTTGTCCCATATAATCTGTGTTCTAATATCCCATTGAACATTGAGATGTTATTTACCATGGTGATGTTATGTGTAAAAGGACCAATATTACCTAAATTAGTTCACTTTACCTTTGGAATTCTGATTCTATTAATTATCTATTCTTTTTCATTAAGATATTTTTCTCATCGGATTGGGTTGTTGGCATCTCTAATATTTCTTGTTAATCCAGTAGTCATTTTTGAAATAAGTATTGCCTATATAGATTTAGGGTTGAGTTTTTATTATCTTTTAGCCTTATATGGTTTCTTTTGTTGGTTAGACTCTAACAATAAAAACTGGCTATTGCTTATGGCGATATTCAGTGGAATTAGCCTGGGAATAAAATATACGGCAGTTTTTGGAGTGTTTACTCTTGGGATAGGTATCTTACTAAAATTCTATTTTGTAGAACATCTCTCATTCCCAAAAATATTAAAAAAACTTACATGGTTTTCTATCATCTCATTTTTATTCCTTCTCCCCTGGCTAATTAAAAATTACCTTATGACTGGGAATCCTGTTTATCCTATGTTGTACAGTATATTTGATGGGAAAGATTGGGAAGCAGAATTATCAGACCAGTTTGCTAAATTTATCCATGCTGGTGGAATGGGGAGAAAGTGGTTAGATTACTTAATGCTACCGTGGAATTTAACCATTCATGGTAATTACGGACATGAACATTTTGATAATATTATCAATCCTCTTGGACTAATTTTTGTGCCACTTCTTTTATTTATTAAAAAGATAGATAAAAAGATTATTTATCTTCTTGGGTATTTCTTCTCTTTTTTATTTCTCTGGGCATTATATTCTCAACAGATGCGATTTCTACTTCCAATACTTCCTTTAATTAGTTTAATCAGTGCATATGTGATTGAAAGTTTACCATTACAGGGAAAATTACTAAAGAAACTCTATCCAGGAATATTAGTTATTATCTTGGGTATCTTCATATCAAACACCATGCCTCATACCGTAGGCATAGGCAATGATTTTGGTGTAGCTAATAACCTACCGGTAGTCTTAGGTGTAGAGTCTAAAGATTCATTTTTACTTCGGACATTTGCTCCTTATGATACATTTAAATATATAAATGATAATCTTCATCAAGATGTCAAAATTTTATTTTTATGGGAAAATAGAGGTTTTTATTGCGATAGGGAATATGTTTCTGATAGTGTGTTTGAAGCTTCCTGGATATTGAAAATGGTTAGAGAGGTAAAAGAAAGCTCCGTATTATTAAAAAAACTAAAAGAGATGGAGATAACTCATATTCTTCTTAATAAAAACTTAGCCTCCATCTTTTATCGTGACAAAGGTGGAGTAGAATTAAAAATAATTGAAGAGTTTTTAAGTAACTATACAGAATTGGTCTGTTTTAAAAATAATGTAGATTTGTTTAAGATTAAAGAATAAAATAGTGTCTTGTCAAGTTTGACTGGTAATTGGTTACAAGTTTCACCGTGTAGATACAGAGACTCAAGAGAAGAAAATTCAAAAGGCTGGTCAATGTACCAATGTCTATGGAGTATGCAGTAGGAGCTGTTCCATGGGAAAAGAAACAAGTAGTGGTAAGGAAAAATTTGATGGAATCAAATGGTTAAAGAGAAAAGGAGTGTATGTAGGTTGGAAAAGTTGGAAAGAGAGAAAAATAGATCTAACTGAACTTAAAAATATGGTTGTCCTGAATGCAGGAGGTGGCTCTGGAGCACAAAGCTATTCTTTTCACCAATTGGTTAAAAAAATCCATACTATAGACATAAGTGAAAAAGATATTAGAGAAGGAAAAGAAAAATATAAAGCAGAGAATCTCTTTTTTGAAGTAGGGGACATTGAACAGATGCCATTTAAAGATTCTACCTTTGATATCATATACACCCATTGGGTTGTCGAACATCTCAAGAATCCAAGTAGATTTATTAATGAATCTTATAGAATATTAAAAGATGGGGGTATTTTGATGATATATACTTCAAATATAAAGAGTAGTTTGGGATTCTCAATAATAGTGCCCCATTGTCTGAAACTAAAAATTCTAAAGATATTATATAAATGTGATGATGTTGCACATTATAAATGTTATTATCGAGCAAATTCGATACACAAATTAGATAAGTTATGTAAGGATAAATTTAAAAGAATATATTTAGAGCGAGTTGATGGTGAAATAATATATTTGAGAAGTTTTAAGATTTTAACTTATTTATGGTTTCTAAAACACAAACTAACAAACAATAAATTATTAAATTGGACACATGCACATTTCTTTGTGGAATATAAGAAAATGGAATAAACTTTGACCATATCCAAAAGAATTAGTATTTACAATATGTTGTAGAAGTCCAGAGAAGTTTAACATTGGTTCCACCACCAATACTACAATTATCATGTATTACCAAAACTTTCATTATAATTATCTCTACATCGACCCTTATCAACTTCTCGCACAATATATTGTAGCCCATTCATATTTATAGTGCTGTATGTTGTAGTAAAATCTTTAACTGTCATTGTAGGGTTATTATAATTCACAATCCCATCTGTGTCAACAAAAAAATAGTTGCATTTTCTTAAGAATTGTGGTATTTTAAAGTAGAAAGAAATGGTAAAAATAGAGAAGTTGAGACTGATAATAGTTAGGGGATTCTTTCAATGGATATTAAAAGTTTTATTAAAAGAAGGTCACTTTTTCATATAGCGCTATTAGTACTATTTACTGTAATTATAAGGGTAGGATTTATTTTTTTATTTATTGAAAATCCTAATCATATTCCTCAGTCAGGGGCTGAGAATGATGCGGTAGAATATGATGCCTTAGCTGTAAGCCTTCTAAATGGTGATGGTTATAAATATTATTCTGATGGACCTCCAACAGCACAAATATGTCCAGTATATCCCTTATTTCTCGCATCTATATATTACCTCTTTGGACATGATTATCAAATTGTACGAATAATTCACGCCTTAATCGATGGAGTTACATCTTTATTCATCTATCTTATTGCTTTAATAATCTTTAAAAATCATTATGTAGGTTTACTTTCAATGATGATGTTTGCACTTCATCCTACAAAACTTTTATATACAGGGTATATCCTTACTGAGACACTATTTACTTTCTTACTTATCTGTTTTGCTTTCAGTCTTCTTTGTGCTTTTGATGCTCCATCAAAGAAAAGATTTTTATTAGCAGGGCTTTTATTAGGTTTAGCAACGCTATGCAGACCAACTACAATACTTTTTCCCTTCTTTATCTTACTTACATTATGTGTAATCTTTTGGGGTAACAAAATAAAAATTATCATTTATTTTGTTACTCTTTTAATAGGATTCTGGTTAATACTATCCCCATGGATTATAAGGAATTATATGGTTTTTCATACCTTTGTTCCTACCTCTACATTAGGTGGATATACTCTATATATAGGTCATTATCTAAATGGTGTAGATACTATACCTCTGAGTAAAATGCCCCCCCATATTAAAGAAAAGATAAAGAATTCCTTAAAGATTTATAATGACAAAGCATCTATAATAATTTATAGGCGATTTCACATAATTCCGGCTGTCTCTGAACCTTATATTGACAAAATATTTTATAAAGAGGCCGTTAGGAATATTTGTAGTAATCCAAGGAAGTTTAGTGTACTCATGTGGAAGAAATTCCTTCGCTTTTGGTTTCATCTTGCATATCCATCTCCTTCTCTTCCAAGACAAGTTATGATTGCAATAATTCATGGAATTCTCATTAGTTTTGCTATTGTTGGCTGTATATTTGGATTTAGCAGTTGGATAAAAAGAAGTTTACCCATTATTATACTTGTTGGCTATTTTACATTGGTGCATATGATTGTATTAGCATTTGGACGGTTTAATATTCCAGTTATTCCATATGTGATGATTTTTGCCTCATGGGGTATGTTAATATCATATAATTTGTTGAGGGGAAAAAGGTTTTTTCCTATAAGGTAGTATAAATGACTTACTTTTTTTGAGGAAATTATGAATCTTTCTATACTTTTATGGATTTTCATTGGAATTGTTATTGGATTGATGATGGTAGTGTTAAATCCTGGCTTTGGAATTGGTATTCCTGTTTTATCATTGTTTGTTTCAATATTTTTTGTAAATCCATTATTTGCAATCCTGTACTTAATTTTTATAAGACCTATTATAAATGTACTTGTTGAAACGACTAATATATCATATACCGCAAGTCTTTCTATAAATCTTCTTGGAATACTTAATGTATGCTTATCATTAGTGTGTAGTGTTTATATAATGATGAATAAAGTCAGGATATTTAAATTACCAATAGCCACTCCATATATTATATTTTTACTCATTAATCTAATCAGTTTATTTCTTACTTCAGATGTAGGCATAGGAATAAAAAGGTGGCTTATCTTAGCTCTCCCTTTTATAATATATATTGTAATTACTAATTGTGTTAAAACTAAAAGACAGATTACTTTTTTAATTAATACCATTGTACTTTCTGGTATTATTCCATGTCTAATAGGATTATACGAGTTTTTTACAAAGATAGACAAATTCGATTTTGCAGGTTCCTGTCGACTTATGAGTACTTTTCTTAGTTCAAATTTTTTTGGGATATATCTAACATTAATCTTACTTATTGGAATAATTATCTTTATCCAATATCCTATATTTTCTTTCCAGAAGAGTATAATGGGACTCATTTGTTTAATAACGCTAATTTGTCTATTCCTAACCTTTTCGAGAGGAAGTTGGATAGGTTTTGGAGGAGGAATATTAGTTATTGCTCTTTTAAGATATAGAAGTCTATTACTATTCTCTTTAGTCTTATTAATAATTTCACTTCCAACTATATTGATACGATTTGAAGATACAAGTACTTTTATCTCACGTATTGCGCTATGGAAAGTGGGGTTGAATCTATTTCTTGATAGTCCAATCATAGGTATGGGAATTGGAACCTCTGAACTTATTATGATGCATATATTTGAAGGATTCTCAAAAGGAGAGAGAGTCCATATTCATAATGAATATCTCAGATTTGCTGTCGACACAGGAGTAATTGGATTAGGAGCATTTCTCTGGATATTAATTACGATAATAAGGCATGCAATTAATGTATATAAAAATACTTCAGATTCTTATCTTCAAAATATTACATTAAGTTTCATTGCTATTTTTACGGCATATATAATCATGAGTATGAATGAGAGTATTTATTGTGTTCCTGTTTTTCTATGGATTTTTTATGCCCATGCAGCCATCTTATATGTAATACCAAAAATTGAAAGGGAGAACAAGATGGTTGATAAGCTTTAGGTAATAGAAAGTATGTTGCAAAAGTAGAAAATCTTGAGTTGTTCATCGATAGCGTACAATATTTTAATAGTAAATAAGGAGATGTATCAATGGAAAAAGGATATCAGGAGGTGATGAATAAATGTTTTCTTTATTTTTGAGGTGTTCTGTACTTTCTTTCATATTAACTATTTCAATAGTGTGCAATGCAGACATTAGGAAAGAAAAAGAGAGTTTCTTAATAAATAACTCAAAAGCTACAAATAAATCTTTTTATCCCGAAGATTTCAAATTCCTGTGGGTTGAGGCAGAAGATGCAATCGACCATTCATTCCATCAATTGCAGGCAAGAATAATCCCAGATTTGTTTGAATCACCACAAATGAAGGGGAAAAGGAAGCGGACACTAAGTAATGGCCATTTGTTCTATATAGAGGTAAAAGAAGAACCTTGGCATAAAGAGGGGTACTATATAAAATATGAAGTGATTATTCCGAAGGAAGGAAATTATTCTTTATATGTTAGAGAAGTTCTATCTCATAAAACTTCCCCTGTAAAGTGGAGATTTGATAGAGGTAGATGGAAGATAGTGAAAGATTTAAAAAGATTACCTAATGCACGAGATTCTCAAAATAGAAGAAAAATTAAGATAGAATGGGTGAATTATGGCAATGTACTATTATCTAAGGGTAGACATGTTCTACAACTTGTCATTGAAAAAAATCGAAATTCAGGATATTCTAAACAAATAGATGCATTTGTATTAGCTAAAGATAAATTTACTCCAAATGGTATTTTCAAACCAGAGGGTACTATTGAGATAACTAATTTATTATTAGAAAAAACCGTAAATATTACTCTAAATCCTGATAAAGAAATGACCGATGCGTTTCATAAATTCCGTATCGGAGTATCATTTCTAATGGAATGGTATGAAGAATTTGTCCATCCCAAGAGACCTGAGCTTTATAAAGAAGTATTTAAGATAATGGATAATATAGATGTCTCTTTTACAAGATATACCCTTTTTTTGAACAGGATATTTCCTGTTCCTGATTTCTCTTCCTCCCCTCAATGGGATAGAGTAAAAAATTGGTTTGAGAGAAGAGGCGTGGAGGTAAAAAATAATGAAGATATTTTCAAATCTCTTAAAGAAAAGAATAGTCTTCAAAGAGCATTTTATAAATTTATAGAGAGAGAAAATATTATCTTTAAAGCCCCATTGAAGACTAATAATTATTTAGATAGGATAAATAAGTATTATGTACCACTTAACTCCAATAAATTTAAATTAATACAATGTGTCATGGGTATTCCACGATGGTTATCATCTAATTCATCACATAAAAGGTTTTTAACCTTTCCACCTAAAGATTATTCAGCCTATGCTAAATTGTGGGAATTAACTGTAGCTTACTTTACAAGCAAATATCCAAATATAGAACAATATTGGGAAGTACATAATGAGCCAGAAGTGTATGAATATCTACGAATAATAGGTGAGAATATAAGAGTTCCTGGCTCCTATCGAAAAGAGAAATTCCAGAGTTACTTCAGAATGTATGATGCTGCTTTGGAAGGAGCAATAAAGGCTAACCCTAAGATAAAAATTGGTGGCCCAGCAAGTTGTACATCAGTAAGAGATAATTATATTGAGTCATTTATTAACCACTGTAGAAATGAAAATAAAAAACTTGATTTTATCTCCTGGCATATATATAATGAACAACCAATAATTCTCAAGAATCAAATTCAAAAAGTACAAAGTCTATTAGATAGATACGGATTAAAAAATGTAGAGTTGATTGTTGATGAATGGGCGATAGGATTCCCAACAATAGAAGGAATTGACCCAAATTGGAGAAAATCCATCTCTCGAATTGTCAATGGTAATATCAATGCTGCTTTTGCAGCTGCATGTTTACAGACTATGATTGAGAATGAATTATATCAATCTATCTACTTCTCACTTCGTATGTCAACAGGTTATGGAAGTGGACTAATCATAGAAGACATTCATAAATCTCCCGTGTATACCAAAAAACCAATTTATTATACATTCAAACTGTTCAGTATGTTAAATAATAAAAGGATAGAAGTGGAAATAGATAGTAAGCAAAATATTGGGGCAATTGCTACTAAATCAGATGATGCAAAACAGATAAATCTCCTTATTTGGAATTATGATCCGATTGAGAGGATGAAAGAAAGGAATATAAGGATAAAACTATTAGGAATTAAAAATATAAAATATGACCATTATTTAATAGATAGTAATCATACACTATTAGGAGCAGAAGAATTAGATATGGTTGGAAAAGATGTTACATTTGATAGTGTTATAGAACTTGAATTAGAAAGTAATAGTGTCACATTACTTAGGATTAAGTTATAATATATGATTAAAGATAAGGGTGTGTGATAAAAGGTAAGGTTTATCTTGAGATGCACTCTTCATAAACAGCTAAAGTTTTTCTTGCAGTATTTTCCCAGCTAAATGATTTTGCTCGTTTAATCCCTTTTTCTGACATTGTTTTTTGTAGTTCAGGATTAGATAAAACATCATAAATAGCTTTAGCAATTTCATCAATACTATACGGATTCACCATCAAAGCTGCATCTCCTACTATCTCTGGAAAAGAAGAGGTACTAGAAACGACCATTGGAGTTCCACATGCCATTGCTTCGATGGGAGGAAGTGGAGATGCCTCACGAATTGAGGGAAATACAAATAGCTCTGCCGCATTATATAGTAGTGGTAGTTGTTCATTTTCTATATATCCAGTAAATACAATTTCTTCTTCCAAACCCAGTCTTTGAACAGTCTTAAATATATCTGAATATAACCACCCCTTTTCTCCTACAATAACTAATTTATGCTCAATATTATGATTTTTCTTTAGTTGATAAAATGCTTCAATTAATCTTGGGATGTTTTTTACAGGTCGCATTATGCCTACATAAAGCAAAAATCTTTCTGGAAGATTATATTTCATCCGAACTTTCAAAATTTGATTTGGATCCTTAATAGGATAAAATTGATTATTAACTCCGTTATATGTAACTACTATTTTGGAAGAATGAATGCCATAGAGTTCTATTAGTTCATTTTTAATGTTTTCAGCGACTGCTATAATTTTTTCTGCTCTCTTTAATGTAAAAGGAACAAGTTTTGATAGTCTAATATAATCTATCTTTGTATAATATTCTGGGAAATACTCCCATGAAGTATCATGAATAGTCACAACAAATGGTTTTGGGCAAATGGGAGGGGCAATGTATTGAACATGTAATAAATCTACTGGGTTTTTTAACAGTTCTAATGGTAGACTAATAGGTACACATATCCACCTTGAGAAAGGCAGAACTAAATGTGTCTTAAAGTTTTTCTGCTGAACTAGCCCTTTTTTAAAAATTTTTGGGTTAGAGGTATATAAAATATACTCATTTTCTTTATCAATTTTTGCTAATTCATTAATTAGACTGTGGATATAAAGTTCATTACCACCTACTTTAGTTCCAACAGCATGAGCATCTATCCCTATTTTCATTCTATAATATCCTTATCTTACAAAGATTCATATCTTTTTACAGATTGCAGTAAAGGTTGCTGTAAACCCTAATATTTTATTTTTTAATATTTTTACATTACAACTATTAGGAAATAAATCTTTAAATTTTTTAAAAGAAAGTAGATTCATATAATCTCCTGTTGCCCAATCCAGTTTAAAAAGTTTTACTACCCAATCAAAGTATTTTTGAGGTAAAAAATGTAATAATAAAATATTCGTATGAAATTCAATGGGAAAATATTTATTAGGAGTAGTAATAAAAGCTCCTTTTGAGGAGACTCTCATTATTTCTTTTAAAAACAATTGTTGGCTGATATGGTCACCCACATGTTCTATAACAGCATTAGAATATGCAATATCAAATGTTAAGTCTTTAAAAGGTAAGTTTTTCCCATCACAAATAATAATCCTTACCTTTGGATACCTTTTTTTTAACTTATAGAGATTTTCATCAATACCTACTACAACTATTCTTTCTGGATATAGATATTCTTTTTCTAATAGATTATCAGAATAACAAAGTTCGTCTTCACCAACTCCTACATCTAAAATCAAATCGTTTTTTTGAGGAGAGAAATATTTATAAAATTGCTGAAGTTTTTTTCTACGACTTGATAAAGAAAAGTTATCTATGAGTTTCTTTTGCCATTTAAATAAATTCCTATTATATTTATCTTTCATTATCTCTTTATTTTACCAAAGTTATATAAATATGTCAAGATTTTTCTAATGAAATCAGCAATTCTTGGTGAATTGTTATGGAGTGCGGTGGCTTGCTACCGCTTTTGGGCTTTTGCAGAAAAAAGCGAAAGCAAGCTTTCGCACTCCAAAAAATAAAAAAGTTCGCAGAAAATTTTTTCCCCTACCCCTCAAAACCCTCATTAAATCACGGTTTTAATTTTCACCGAGAATTGCTGTAATGAAATAGATTCTGAAAAAAATCGGTGGTGTCTTAATCTAGCATAAAGGTTAAAATAGTGTAAGAAAAGGAGATATGGGGATTATGGAGATAAAGAGATAAATTTATTCTAAAATTTTGGAAATTACAATGAATAATCTCTATATCTCCCTTTATCTCCTTATCCCCTTTTTTACACCAAATCTGCATAGATTTCACTATTAGAGCTATTTTCAGACACCACCAAAAAATCTAACAAAATCTCTTGACTTATCAGAGTAATTCATGTTAATCTCTATAGTTGAATTACATAATTAATTTTAGTTAGGATTTTACAATGAAAGAAATTATTAAACCATTATGCCAGAGGCTATTTTGTGTATTTGGAGTAATCATTGGAAGGTTTTTTACAAAAGAGTTCAAAAAAGAAGGAATAAGGCGAATATTGCTCATTCAGTGGGGAGGAGTAGGAGATTTACTCCGGGTAATTCCTACTGCCCTGGCTTTACAGAAGGAATTTAAATTAGCAGAAATATCTATACTTACTGAATGTTCTAATGAGGTATTTGATTTATTTGACCCACAAAACTCTATCTTTTCTGAGAAAATAAAGTTTTCATGGAAGACAAAAAGAGGAATAAAGGACAGAATCTCTTTGATTAAAGAAATCAGGAGAAGAGATTTTAATATGATACTCAACTTTAGTCGTGGAGGAGGTACAATTACGGATGCTTTATTTACATATCTTTCAGGAGCCTCATATAGAATAGGATTCAGTACTAAAGAAGGAGGAGGATTTCTATATACTACAAAACTTGAGTTTAAGAAAGATAAATATATCCTTGAGCAAAATCTGGATTTAATTCGGGCAATTGGTGTTGAACCTTCAAAAAGAAATATAGAGGTTTGTATTCCTGAAGATGCGAGGGAATTTGTTAAAGAATTTTTTAAAAATCATTCCATTTTAGATAAAGATTTAAAGGTTATAATCTCTCCAGGTGTCGACTGGGGTGGTATATACAGATGTTGGGGTAAAAATAAATTTGCACAATTGTCTAAATGCCTAATTGACCAATATAATGCTAAAGTAATTATTGTAGGAAGTACTTCAGAAAAGGAATTAGGGAATTGGATAGTTAACTTTGTAGAGAATAAAAATTTAATTAATCTTGTAGGGCAAACCACACTTACCCAATTAGCCGCCTTAATTAGAGAATGCAATCTTTTCATTGGTAATGATTCTGGACCACTACATATAGCAGGAGCTGTAAAGACTAAAGCAATTGGAATTTTTGGACCAACAAATCCTGACCAGGTTTATCCTGCTTCCTCTATCCATTTTCCTGTAAGAAAAGATATAGAATGCAGTCCATGTTATTGGCATCAATCAATGTTTTTTAAATTTAAATGTAAGGATGTTAAATGTTTAGACTTAATCACAGTTACAGATGTTTTACAGATAGTAGAAAAATGCTTAGAAAAAACAAGATAATGGAATAGAAAATATTAAAATAGATTCATCAATAATCCCTTGCAAACTCTGTAGGACTAAGGAAGAAATAGGAGAATAATATTGTGCATCTTTTTCCCTATCTTCACCTGAAAATAGTAGTTCGTTTGTCTTTTCTGAACAACGAATTACGAACTATGAACCCTATCAGAAACAGGGTTACAGAACAAATACCTTATTTTCATTCTTCCTTTTGCCCCAAAGGGGTATGTATATTTCTTATTGGGTGAGCGAAAGTAAGAGTTTTTCGTAGCCAGAGGTTACTTTCTCCCAGATATACCCTGCCTCTTTTATTCTATTTACTGCTTTCTTTTTATACTCTAAGACTACATCAGGATTATCTATGAGATACTGCATTTTTCTACTTAAATCTTCTATTGACTTATCATATAAAATAGCTGATTTACCTACTACTTCTGCATTATAAGGTACATTTAATGCTAAGACACAATTACCATAACCTAAGGCACTTAATAGAGCAGGATTTGTACCACCAACTTCATTGCCATGTATATATGCATAGCAATTACAGAATAGTTCTTTGATATGGTCTTTTTTATACACAGGAGGTATAAAGATTATTCTACTATCTTTTGTTTTCTTGAGCTCTTGAACAAATCGGCTTTTATAACTAACATCCCCAATTATCACAAGTTTTTTATCAGTTTTTACTTGTTCAAAAGCTTTTACTGTTAAGTCTGGATTGTTTTCTGGCTCCAATCGAGTAACAACAAAGAAATAATTATCCTTTATTAAGTTATATTTTTTAATTATATCTGGTTTTGATAAGACTTCAGTATCTGCTCCGTATGGAATAAAAGTAGTCTCTACATTATATTTCTCTAAGTAATATCTCTGAATTGCCTTTGAATCTGCTATGATTTTGTTACATACCTTAGTGGAAAGATATTCAGCAAATTGATAATATTTTTTGGCTATTCTTCCCCATTTTTTTCTCCTCCATTCAAGTCCATCAACATTGATAGCTACCTTTTTCCCGAAGAGCCTTGGAATTATACATAAAGGACTATTAGCTGCATTAAAAACAAGAATAACATCAACCCCTTGAAAGAGAACATGAATCATAGAAAGAAAGGTATGAGAGAAAGTATCGGTTATTTTAGTCTTAATAGATGGCAGATGTATTAGTTTAACCCCTTTAAATTCTTTAGGTCTATCCGGGGAATTAGTATTTCGGCAATAAACTATCGCTTCATGTGCTTTCTCTACTAACCGTATGCTTAACTCCTCAGCACATGTTTCAAATCCACCATACCGAGCAGGTACTCCTCTTGTACCAATAATAGCTATCTTCATAAGACATTCCCCTCAACCTGTTATCTTATTATAACACTCATTAATTAAATCATATTCTTTTTTTAAGTAAGATATTTCAATCAAATTCTCCACTGTATCTTTTAGCATTCTGTGAATAGATATTATATCTTTGTTTATCTTTCAAAAGCAAGATAGTCCTCACTTCGTGAGGGAAGCGACCTGCAAGCGGGTGCCCCGAGGTTTCAAGGGTTCCTCTCCAGTAAGTCTATCAGTGCCTTGAGCAT